>DATKTL010000001.1:0-2654 GCA_035531095.1 Minisyncoccota bacterium
CGAAGCTATCTACGACGTACACGCGCCGGCACGCGGCGATGTCATCGTCTTCCGCTACCCGCTCAACCCGTCCGTCTTCTACATCAAGCGCATCATCGGCCTCCCGGGCGAGACCGTCTCCATCGTCCGCGGCAACGTGACCATCACAGCCGCCGACGGCACGAATATCATCCTTAACGAGCCGTATATCGTGGACGAAGACGCGACCTACACGAAGAAAGTCACGCTCGGCGCGGGCGAATACTTCGTCATGGGCGACAATCGTCCCAACAGCTCCGACAGCCGCGTCTGGGGCGTCCTCCCCCGCAAGGACATCATCGGCCGCGTCGATCTGCGCATCCTCCCGATAGACCGGAGCGGCTTCTTCCCGGGTGCCGCATCCTATGCGACGAGCCCGGCTGCTGCTACCTCCACGGCCGCCACCACGACTCCTGTGGCACCATGATGCGCGAAACGATTCCGGCGGACGAGATATTGAGCAGAGCGCACGCCGTCGGCCAGTACTACGGCTTCACGCCGCTCTCTACGCTCGCGGCGAAGTCGCGCGGTGCGGCGAAAGCGAAAGGGTACCCCGAAACGCTCGCCAGCCTCCGGCTCGACCCGGTCGCCGAGACCGTCGCGAGCTTCCTCAAGCAGTGCCAGCATATCGAACCGGCCCCGTCGCCGCGTCAGCCGCTCTTCGTGTGGCATACGAACATCGCGCCGGGCCGGCAAGCTCAGAAGAAAGCGACCGTCCAATTCCACGCCCTCGGCAGCGACCGCGCGATAGCCGACGCGGTCATCATACGCGCGCTCGTCGCGCTTACCCGCGATCTCTTCCACGAGGAGCCCGTCGTCCGCATCAACTCGATGGGCGACAAGGAGACCCGCGCGCGCTACGCGCGCGAGCTCAGCGTCTTCTTCAAGAAGCGCGCGAACGGCCTCCCCGAAGAGTGCCTCGAACGCGCCAAGTGCGACACCTTCGACGCGGCGGAATTCGCCATCGCGAACGAGTGCGCCGAGGACCTCCCCGCGCCGACCGAGCACCTCTCCGATGCGAGCCGCAAGCGTTTCGAGGACCTGCTCGAATACCTCGAGCGGACCGAGACGCCGTATGAGCTCGCGCGCGACCTGATCAGCCGAGGCAACGTGTGGAACGACACCTGCTTCGAGCTCGTCGTGGGCGGCAAGCGCGTCGCCTGGGGGTCGCGCTACAACGACCTCACGAAGCACTTCTTCCCCGCCGGCATGAGCGCGACCGGCGCCGTGCTCCACCTCGCGAGCGAGGGCGCCATCGTGAAGAAGGTCGCCGTCCCGCGCCTCCGGTTCCATTTCGTCCACATCGGCGACGAAGCGAAGCGGCTCTCCATACGCCTCGCAGAGGACTTCCGCAAAGCGCGCGTGCCTTTGACCCAGAACATCGGCGTCGAGTCCCTCACCGAGCAATTGGGGCTCGCAGAGCGCATCAACAGCCCCTACCTCCTCATCATGGGCCGCAAAGAAGCGCTCGAAGGCTCCGCAATCCTCCGCAACCGCGCCACCCAAGTCGAGACGACCCTTCCTCTCTCCAATCTCATCGAGCGCCTCAAAGCCGTCGCGTAGATTACTATTTGACACGGTCGGTGTGCAATCGTACCTTACATTCAGAAACCACAACGAAAGGAACGATTCATGAGCAAGGAGGAAGAGGGGGCGATATTCACTTCTCAGGATCTCATCAACTACAGAGAGTCTTTGGGGCTGACCCAGGAGGGATTCTCGAAGAGGTTTGAAATACCCCTCGGGACCCTACGTAACTGGGAACAGGGCTTCTCGATGCCGAACATGTCTCTGGCGAAGCTTCAGCTGTTCAACCGTGTCGTCAAATGGAAAAAGACGGCCTGACCGACCCGCCGGCGAGAGACTCGCTCCGACGGGTCTCTTCTTTTTCATATCGATCGCGCTTGTATCAATTTTTATCCTATAGGACGAAAATTGATACAGTGGGAAATCCAATCGAGCGCCTCAAGGCCGTCGCCTGACCACTTGATCGGGAAGAGATTTACTCTCGAGCCCGTGCGTGCTACAACCAAAGCGGACCCTTCGCGAGGGATTTCGGCTACACCACGTTCACGAAAGGATAGTGTGATGGACCTTCAGAAAATAACCCGGGGGATCAGCTCTCTCCGGCAAAGGATCGAGAAGAAGCAAGCGGCGATCGACAAGGATGAGGAGAAGCTTGCGCAGAAACTCCGAGCCTTGTCCGACGTATGCAAGCCGATCTGCGAAATGGCGGCGCGCGAATACAACCTCTCCAGCTCGTCGCTGCTCATCGTCATCGACAATCTGCGGCTTTCTTTCCATACCAAGGAAGGCGTTCTTGGTTTCAATCTTTCGACGCGACTCTCATGGCTGGGCGGACATGAACCGGACGAAGATTGCGATTTCGATGAAATCAATCGCGTAAGCTCGCGATTGAGACCCATCCTCAACAAGGAGCTGGAAAAAGCGGGTATGCCGCTCTTCTTCGGCAACATCTCCGTCCCGAACGGCTACTATCCCAAGTGATCGGAACCGCCGCTTCCAATGCCCGCTACTCATGCGGGCGTTGTCTTTGTACAGGCCGTATGTTAGGATTCTCACATTATGTCAGCAACAGAAGGCATTCGCGTAGAAGTCCGCCGCGGGAAGAACGA
>DATKTL010000002.1:0-6768 GCA_035531095.1 Minisyncoccota bacterium
ATGCTCCCCTCGACGAGGAGGCTGTTCGCCGGCGCAGCGACGTTGTAATCGGCGCCGATGGTCGCGCCGCCGGAGATCGCGAGCCGCGAGAGCGGCGTGGTGGTGCCGATGCCGACGAAGCCCGCGTCGGTGATGCGGTACACCTCGGTGCCGGCGGCGGAGCTCGCGGTGAAGATGGGCTGCGTCGAGGTGCTGTTCCTGATAGCGAGGAGGGCGGCGGGAGAGAGCACGCCGATGCCGACGTCCTTCGTGGAGGTCGCATAGACGAAGCCGTTCGTATCGATAGCGAGCGAACCGGCGAACGTGCTCGTCGCTTCCGAAGAGGTCGCGACGAAAGCGCCCGCGGTCACCGTCGCGCCCAAGCTCGAGGGACCCGATGCGGTGAGCGATCCGGTGATGGTGGTCGTGCCGATCGTGAGCGATCCGGTGACCGTCGCGTTGCCGGTGATGGTAGTCGTGGCGAGGCTCGTCGCGCCGGCAGTGAGACTGGTGAACGTCCCGTTCGTCGCCGCCACCGATGCACCATTGCTCAATGTACCGCCAGTGAAGGTGCCGCCGTCAAAAGTCCCGTTATGCACAGTGAGATTGCTGAGGTCCTGAATCATGTTCACGTATTGGATGGTCGTGGCATTCGTCGCTCCTTGCGCGGCGACCGGCTGGATCATGCCGGCGGTAGTGGAGAGGATGTCGGAGCGGAGCGATGCGAGCGCTCGAGCGAGAGCGTCCTGCGAGACGCCCTGCACGACGGTCGTATAGGTCGGGTACGTGTTCACAGTCTGGCGGACGGCTGGCGCGGCGCCGACCGGAGTAGACGTCGCGAGTGCGAGCGCCGGGGTCGAGGTCGCGCTCGGCAACGCCGCGGATGGCGGGGTGACGGTTGCGGGTGTCGTCGGGCCGAAAAGCGTCGCGAGCGCGTTCGTCGTCGAGTCGAAGAGCGAATGGACGGTCTGATACACGGCGAGCGCTGCTTGCTCGCCCGCCGATAAAGCGGGCTGTGCGGCGAGTGCGACGGCCGCAAGCGACGACGAAGGCGCCACCGCACCGAGAGCGAGCGCGCTCTTCCCGAGCGCACCGAGATACGCGTCTTCGATAGCGGCGGGTGCGTGTTCGAGCGTCTGTGCGAACGCGATCGAACCCTCCGCGCCCTGATACGCGACACGGCCGGTACCCTCGACGAGCGCGAGGTACCGCTCGGAGAGCGCGCCGGTCGCGCCGACGAAGCGGGTCGCAAGAGCGTACTCAGCGCCGAAGACGGAGCGAGCGAGCGCCGGAGCGAGCGCCACCGGTACGGCCGTGGCGCGGAGGTAGGCCGCGGTCGCGAGTGCAGGCACCCGAGCCGTGGCCCCCGCGAGCACCGAGCCGGTCGCGCCTATGAATGCGACCGTCGCGCGGGCGCTCGCGGGCGCGGCTGCCGCGATGCCGTATGACGCGGACACGTCGGCATGTATCGCCGCATGCGCCGCGCCGATGACCGCGTCGCCGAGGGCGATATCCGCGTCCCTGACAGCACGCGGAGCGGCGGCGAGCGTATCGCGCGTCGTGATCACCGAAGCGAGCGTGGCGGCTCCCGCGTGGTCGATGAGCGAGCGATATGCCGAGAACGACGCAGTGATGCCCGCGTACGCCTCCGCGCCGAGGGCGATGTAGGCGTGCTGTGCGGCGAGAGCGAGGCGCAACGGTGTCGTGACGAACGCGTAGGCATCGAGCACGGACGCATACATGTCTGTCGCCGTCATCGGCGATACGGACGCGAGAAGCGCAGGAGCGGCAGCGACGGTCGTGCTCGAAGAGTGGTAGTCCTTCACGAAGACTGAAGCGAGCGATGCGGCATCGACCGCCGCGAGCGGCGATGCCGACTGATACGCGTCTTGCGCCGCCGCCACGCGCGACGCGCTCGCGCGCATCCCGGCGTCTGCCGCGCCTATCCCGACCGTGAGAGACGCCGGCATCGCGCCGAAGGTATCGCCGAATCCGGCAGACGCTTCCTGCGCGACGATCGCGATACGCCCGGCAAGCGCCGGCAGCACGTCGGCGCGGGCGAGCGTCGCGCCAGAGATGACGACGACGAGCGCCGTGGAGAGCGCGAGCATATGCGAGCGCAGCGTGGGCTGCCAGATGCTCGGCTCCTGCGCGCCCGGCTCGGATTCGTTCATCACAGGAAACCGTGCTGTCAAATACCTGGTCGTACGCTGTATGGCCTGATGGTGCTTGCGATACTCCTCTGCTCGCTCGTTCGCCAATTCGCGTGATCGGTCCGTCTTCCGAGATTTTTGTTTCTCCAGGAAGCGTTCGAGGGATGAGCGCTCGATGAGCCAGCTGTGCCCGATCATGTCTCCCGTTATTTCCCCTGACCGCACGAGACGCGAGAGGTAGTCCGAGGTGTATCCGGAAAGCTCACTCGCATCCTTCGTCGTCATCAGATTTTCGTTGAGGGGAGAGTTCATGTCGGATAGCCGAATTAACTAAATAATAACTTACTATTCCGGCAGTCCCTACGAAGATAGTGTGGATAAAAATTGTTCCCTTACCGGTACGTCGCGCATAAGAAATTCAAAGCATCCGATCACGCGCACGATCACGCATGATTCTCCATTGCACTATCGATCGCAAGGTGCCATTCACATCGCGATGACGTCAGAATGTCCTCGGTATCGCTCGTGCCGCTCCATGAGCGGCATTCCTTTGGCGAAGCGGGCCCTCTACGTCCCATACAGACAGTCTTCGCATGCGTAAGCGCCTATGTCAGTCCGGATAAGCGGACTATATAGTAGATATATACTCATTCCGGATGCTTTATGCTCCATTCCGGGCACAGGAGAACTTACTATATATAGGTATGCGCGCGATTCGTATGATCCAAATAGCATGATTCCTATTTTCCACAGGTGGAATCAATTCTTATTAAAGATTAAAGATTCCTGATCTTAATCGACGTGACCATGAGGGCGCATTTCCGCTCTCTATCCATGAAGACACGCTTGGATATGCTCTATATAGAGCATATCCAGCTGTATCTCTTCTCTGCTTTATTTTCCGCTAGCAAACTATGCCAGATATATGTACTCGTGTATCCGAGACGAGAAAATCAATATATAAGCTATTTATCGTATACAGATATACCTGAAATAAACTGAGCTTGGCTGCCCGATGTCATGTATTCATCGATAAAACCGCTTCCTATCACCGCGAGAGCGACCGAGACGATAGCGAGGACCGCTCCGATGATCTGAATCGACAGGACTGCGCTGCTGTCCCCCTTCTCGGTGTCCCGATATTCCAGCGCCTCCTGCTCACGGTCATAACGCGAAACGGCCTCCATTTCTATGGCACGCTGCTGACGCATGATGTGCAGAGGGACGCTCACCACCTCTTCCTCAAAGCTCTGTGCATGCTCCTCCTCGTGCGTTTCCGATGCGGTGACAGCCTCGATAGCGTCCCTGACCGGCTCTTCGACAGCTGAGAGCGTGTCGGCGACGTGATCGAACCACTCTTTCCATGACTCATGGAGGTTCGACGGTATCTCGACAACATCTTCCAAGCCCTCATCATCGCTCAAAGAGATCTTTTCGGCGGTGTGGAGACGATTCACCGTCGGGAGAACTTCGTTGTGAGATGCTTCATAGCGCGGGAATTCCCACGTATCTGATACGGAGAACGACTCCGACTGTATCGCATTGGTCGTTTCTTTCGGCTCTACCGCCTCTTGATTCCCGAAGCGGTGGTCTTGTATAGCCGATTCGAGAGCGTACCAGCTGCGCCCGACGAGTCGGGCCGGCACGCGCCCCTCCCGGCAAAGCTGGCCGATATAATCCTTCGCATAGCCGGTTATCTTTGCGGCTTGTTTCGACGATACATACTTCTTCTCTTCTATGATTATCTCATCCATGCGAACAGTATAGCCGTATCTCGGCTCGCGGAGAAGAGCTATACACAGGGTCCCCATGAGACTCGGTCTTCGCTGCTCAGATAGCTTCAAAAGATACAGAAGGGCACCTCCTGCTCCCTGCAGAAGGTGCCCTTCTGTAATCTGTAATTATCTAACGGAGCTCCTCGATGAGGATCTCTTTGAGGAGGCCTGGGTTCCCGGCGCCTTTGGTGGCCTTCATACTCTTGCCGAGGAGGTACTGGAGCGCCGCTTCCTTCCCTGCCCGGTACTCCTCGACGGCCTTCGTCTCCCCGTCGAGCACGCTCTTGATGGCAGTCCGCAGCACATCCGTGTCGTGCACCTGCATGAGCCCGTGCTCTTTCGCGACGCTCTCGGGATCGCCTCCCTCTCCTGCGAGGACGAGCAACACGTCTTTCGTACCGCGCGACGAGAGTTCTTGTGCTGCGCACATACGTATGAGTTTCGCGAATGATGCTGCCGAGACTTTGCGAGGCTCTCCGGCAAGATCTGATATGAAATAATTCGCCGCGAGTATCGCCGGTTCGCGTTCGCCTCCGAGCTCGCCGATCACCTCGTCGAAGAATATGCCGCGCGGAGTCGTCGCAGTTATGAATTCTGCATCTTCCTCTTTGAGGCCGAGCTCCGCATACCGGGCGCGGCGTTCCCACGGGAGTTCCGGCATCGAAGCGCGGAGCACGTCAGGCGAGAATGCCGGAATCTCGGACAGGTAGAATTTCGGGATATCCGGTTCGGGGAAATAGCGATAGTCAGCGCTCCCCTCCTTGAAGCGCTGATGGAAGGTGCTCTGCTTCCCTTCATCCCACCCGCGCGTCTCTTGGACCACTTTCCCGCCGCTCTCGATGAGAGCGATCTGCCGCTCTATCTCGAATGCGATCGCACGCTCGACCGAGCGGAACGAATTTATATTCTTCACCTCGACCTTCGTACCGAGAAGTCTGACTTCTGGGGATTCGGGATTGAAGTCAGACTTCGAGACGGAGATGTTCGCCTCGATGCGCATCTCGCCTTTCTCGAGATTCGCTTCGCCGGCACCGAGCGTGCGCAAGAGGAGCTGCAGCTCGCGGGCGAAACGACCCGCCGTCTCAGCGTCATGGATGACCGGTTCGGTGACGAGCTCCATGAGCGGAATGCCGGCGCGATTGAAATCGATGAGACTCTTCCCCTCGCCGTGCGTGGAGCGCGCGGTATCCTCCTCCAAGTGCACGCGCGTGATCGCGACGCCGGCGAGAGAGCCGCCGGTGACGAGCGGATGCTCGTACTGACTGATCTGATACCCCTTCGGGATGTCGGGATAGAAATAACTCTTGCGGTCGAATTCGGTGAAGTCGGCGAGCGTGCCGCCGATGGCGGTGCCGACGCGCAGGATGTGCTCGACCGCCGCGCGATTCACCACCGGCAGCGTGCCCGGGTGCGCCATGCAGATCGGACAGATGTTCACATTCGGATGCGTCTCATCAGGATCGTTCGCGGAGTCGCAGAACATCTTGGTTTTCGTCTTCAATTCGGCATGAATCTCGAGGCCGATAGTCGGGCGGTACTCCATAGTGATACTCCCAGTGTATAGCAAATCCGCAGGGCTGGACAGGCCTGCCTTCCGGCTATTTCTCGGCCTCGGCGAAGAGGGCGGTGAGCCTGTCCGAGAATGCCTTCAGCGCCGCATCATCCGCGATCGACACCGAGAGCACTTCCCTGCCTGTCCCTTTCTCGAGTTCTTCCATTTTCGTTACACAGTCTTCGGGCGAAATGAGGTCTATTTTCGACAGGATGACGATCTCCCGCTTCTCGGCGAGCCCGTGCCCGAACGACTCTATCTCATGCCGCACTTCCCTATAGGCTGCGAGAGGGTCTTCTGTGCTTGCCGAGACGAGATGCAGCAAGATTCCTGTACGTTCGACGTGCTTGAGGAATTTTATACCGAGACCTCGTCCGGCCGAGGCGCCTTCGATGAGGCCCGGGATGTCGGCGAGGATGCGGCCGTAGAACTCGCCGAGATTCGGTTCGAGTGTCGTGAAGGGGTAGTCGCCTATCTTCGATTTCGCGCGCGTGAGGGCATTGAGGAGGGACGACTTCCCGGCATTCGGGAGCCCGATGAGGCCGGCATCCGCGATGATCTTGAGCGTGAGCTCGATGTCGCCGCCCTTCCCCTCCCGACCGTTCGTCTGCTCGAACGGGTTCTGATTGGTCGAGCTCTTGAAATGCGCATTGCCCTTGCCCCCGAACCCGCCACGGAAGAGCGTGATGCGCTCTCCTTCTTTCGTGATCTCGTATTCCTCGCCGGTGGCGAGTATGTGTGCGACGGTGCCGACCGGCACCTCGAGGATTGCATTCGCACCGTTTGCGCCGTTCTTCATCTCGCATTGGCCTGCGACGCCGTTCTCGGCGATGAACTTCTTCTCGTAGCGATAGTTCTTGAGCGCCGAGAGGTCGCGCACGCCCACGAGGATAGCGTCCCCGCCGCGACCGCCGTCGCCGCCGTTAGGCCCGCCGTGCGCTTTCGTCTTTGTGTGCATCCACCGGACGACGCCATTGCCGCCCCTGCCGGAGGACGCGTATACCGTTACTTGATCGACGAATGCCATAATCTCTCCATGATACACCAGAAAACACAAAGCACCTAACCGCAAGTCTCGCGGGTCCCCCGAACGAGCCGCACTACCTATGGTAGTGTTTTTGCTTTCCCTATCGGGATGTTATGGGACTATCTCCCAGCCGAGAGCGAGGAGCGGTTCGGCTTTCTTGAATTTGAGTTCTTTCGTCTCGTCGCCCTTCTTGATAGTAACGATATCGTTCCTGCCGTATGTAAAAGATTTCTGCAGCGGCGCCGGAGCGCCCCCCTCTTCCTGACCGGCGGCGACGAGCTG
>DATKTL010000003.1:0-30963 GCA_035531095.1 Minisyncoccota bacterium
ATCTTCAGCTCGGGCAGATGCTCGCGGAGGATGGAGACGGCGGCGAGGCTCTCGAGCGTGGGCGTGTCGCCGCAGGAGGCCATGACGACATCCGGTTCGCTGCCTTGGTCGTTGCTCGCCCACTGCCAGATGCTGATGCCCTCGGTGCAGTGCACTACCGCTTCGTCCATAGTGAGCCATTGAGGCAGGGGGTGCTTGCCCGCGACGATGACGTTCACATAGTTCCGGCTGCGCAAGCAGTGGTCGGCGACCGAGAGGAGGCAGTTGGCGTCCGGCGGGAGATAGGTGCGCACGATGTCGGCTTTCTTATTGATGACGTGGTCGAGGAAGCCGGGGTCCTGATGGGTGAAGCCGTTATGATCCTGCTGCCAGACGTGGGAAGAGAGCAGGAAGTTGAGCGAGGAGATGGGGCGGCGCCACGGGAGCTCGCGCGTCACCTTCAGCCACTTGGCGTGCTGGCTGAACATCGAGTCGATGATGCGGATGAAGGCCTCGTAGCTGTTGAAGATGCCGTGCCGGCCGGTGAGCAGGTAGCCCTCGAGCCATCCTTCGCACTGGTTCTCGCTCAGGACCGAGTCGAGCACGCGCCCGTCCGGCGAGAGGAAGTCGTCTTGCTCGAGGATGGGCGCATCCCATTGGCGATTGGTGACCTCGAACACGGAGCCGAGGAGGTTCGAGACGGTCTCGTCGGGACCGAAGATGCGGAAATTGCGTTCGTCCGCGTTCAGGGTGACGACATCGCGCAGGAACTTGCCGAGCACCGGCATGTCGCCGCACGCGACTGCACCCGGAGCGGGTACGGCGACGGCGTGCGCGTGGAAGTCCGGCATCCGGAGGTCCTGGAGGAGGAGGCCGCCGTTCGTGTGAGGATTGGCGCCCATGCGCCGATCGCCTTTCGGTGCGAGCTCGGCGAGCTCGGGCAGGAGCCGGCCGTTCTCGTCGAATAATTCTTCGGCTTTATAGCTCTTCATCCAGTCTTCGAGGAGCTTCACGTGGTCGGGGTGGTCATGGTCGACGAGGATCGGCACCTGGTGCGAGCGGGACGTGCCTTCGATCTGCAAGCCGTCGACGACTTTCGGCCCGGTCCACCCCTTGGGCGAGCGGAGGACGATCATCGGCCAGAGCGGGCGGGCAGTATCGCGGCCCGCCCGCGCGTTCTCCTGGATGCGCTTGATGCTTTCGGTCGCCTCGTCGAGTTTCGCGGCCATGAGCTGGTGCATCTTCTCCGGATCGTCGCCCTCCACGAAGAGCGGTTCCCAGCCGCAGCCGCGCAGGAATTGATCCAGTTCGCCGCCTTCGATGCGCGCGAGGATGGTCGGGTTGTTTATCTTGTAGCCGTTCAGATGGAGGATCGGCAGTACGGCGCCGTCGGTCGCGGGATTGAGGAGCTTGTTCGAGTGCCACGCGGTCGCGAGCGATGCGGTCTCCGCTTCGCCGTCGCCGATGACGCAGGCGACGACGAGGGCGGGATTGTCGAATGCGGCACCGAAGGCGTGGCTCAGGGAGTAGCCCAGCTCGCCGCCTTCATGGATAGAGCCTGGCGTCGTCGGTGCGACGTGGCTCGAGATGCCGCCGGGGAATGAGAATTGCTTGAACAGTTTCTTCAGTCCCGCTTCGTCCTCGGTAACGTCGGGGTAGATCTCGCTCCAGGTCCCTTCAAGGTAGACGTTGCCGACGAGCGCCGGGCCGCCGTGGCCGGGACCGGCGATGTAGAACATGTTCAGATCGTATTTCTTGATGATGCGGTTCAGGTGCACATAGATGAAATTCTGCCCAGGCGTCGTGCCCCAGTGGCCGACGACGAGCGGCTTCACGTGCGCGAGCGTGAGCGGCTCTTTCAGGAGCGGATTGTCGTAGAGGTAGATCTGCCCGACGGAGAGATAGTTCGCGGCGCGCCAGTAGGCATGCATATTCTCGAGCATTTCGCTCGAGAGCGGCGTCGTTTGATGTTCCATGTCCTCTTTGTTCATACGTTAATAAAAATGGTGCGAGCTATCTTTTCGCTTCTGCCAAGCCGAGGACCTCGCGGACGGACTGCGCAATCATCCTCGCCTCGTCCGTGTGCATGACGCGAACGGCGACCCGGCCGGATTCCGAGGAGATGACAGCCGCATGCGCCGCATTCTGCTCCTCGTCGAGCTCGATACCGAGGAATCCCAGTCCGCTGCAGATCCGAGAGCGCAGTATGGACGAGTTCTCGCCGATACCGCCGGCGAAGATGAGCGTGTCGACGCCGCCAAGCGCTGCCGCGTACGCGCCGATCCCTTTCTTCACTTGATAGCAGAACAGCTCGACCGCTTCGGCGGCGCGCACGTCTTCGGTCTCGCGGGAGATGAGGTCGTACATGTCGGAAGTGGTCTCGGAGATGCCGAGGAGGCCCGATTCGAGCGTGACCATCCTGTCGAACGCCTCCGCTGTCATCTTCTCGGTCCGCATGAGATACCGCACGAGCCCGGGGTCGATATCTCCGGAGCGGGTGCTCATCACGATGCCGCCGGCGGGCGTGAAGCCCATGCTCGTATCGACGGGCTTGCCCGCAGAAACCGCCGCGAGACTCGCGCCGCTGCCGAGGTGAGCGAGGATGACGCGTCCGTTCACTGCTCCCTCGCCGCCGACGCGTCCCAATTCCTCCATGAGGAATGCGTAGGAGAGCCCGTGGAATCCGTAGCGGCGCACGCCCTGCGCCTCGTAGCGGCGCGGTATCGAGAGCATCTGCGCCGTGCGCGGCAGGTCGTGATGGAATGCTGTATCGAAGCACGCCACTTGCGGCAGGTGAGGGAAGCGGCTCTGGAACGCTTCGGCGAGCAGGAGCTCTTCCGGCGCATGCTCGGGGTCGAGCGGGGCGAGCGAGCGCAGTTCAGTAATGACGTCCGGCGTGATCTGTACCGGGGCGTTGTAGGAGGGCCCGCCATGTACGATGCGATGCCCGACGGCGACGAGCGCGGTCTGCAGGCCGCGCTCGTCGATGAAATCCATAAGGAGCGCCGCAGCCGCCGCGTGCGTGGCAGCTACTACCGGGCGCGTGACGTCATCGGTGCCGCCGGCATCGCGCGCACGGAGGGTCGCGCCGGGCAGCCCGATCCGCTCGATGCTGCCGTCGAGCGCGGGCGCGAGCGAGTCGGCGTCGAAGAGTGCGAACTTGATGCTTGAAGAACCGGCGTTGATGGTCAGGAGGTAGGAATCCGGCTTCATGATGAGATTCATCATACCACTCGGCTCGGGCTCGTCGTCGGTCCGGTTCCCCAGGAAGCGGGGGAAAGAAACGTTTCCCCGAGGCGTGCGTATACTATAGTAGTAGATATGAAATACATCCTTACGCCGGCGCTCGGTATGGTGCTCCTCGGTGCTCTCGCTCTCGCGACGCCTGCATTCGCGACCGTGCCGCCGACACTCTCGCTCTCGACGACCGGGACCGGCGACAACGTCCGGATCACGGTCACCGGCGACCCGAATGTGAGCGTCATCCTCTCTTATAATGAAGTCGGCTCCGGCCCGCAGATCACCTCGCTCGGCTCCACCGACGCGAGCGGAGCCTTCTCCACGACCGTGTCGAGCGCGGCCTACGGCCTCATCTCCGGCACGCAGGTGACCGCCATCCTAAACGGCACGAGCGGGCCCAAATCGCCGTCGGTCGCGTGGCCGACCGTCACCTCGTCGAATGCGCTCGCACTGAGCCAGAACGCCATCATCGTGAATGCCGGCTCTTCCGCGACGCTGACCACGATGAACGGCGGCTCCACGGCGCTCTATGTCTCGAACAATTCGAATTCCTCGATCGCGAACGTCAGCATCAGCGGGACGCAGATCACCATCTCGGGGAATACTGCCGGCTCGACGACCGTCACGCTCTGCCAGGTGGGGAACACGACTGATTGCCCGAACGTCTATGTGACCGTCAAGCCGGCGGGGACGGCACAGCTCTCCTTGAGCCAGACGAATGCGACGGTGGTGAGCGGGCAGAACCTGCCGATTACCGTAACCGGCGGCACGGGCGTCTATCAGATCCTCAATAATTCCAACCCGAGCATCATTCAAGCGAGCGTAAACGGCTCGATACTCACGCTCACCACCGGCGTCGCGACCGGCTCCTCTTCGATCACGGTCTGTTCTTCCGATAACGCGTTGTGCGGCATCGTCGTCGCGACGGCAGGGAGCGCGAACTCAGTCGCGATCACGTTCAGCAGTGCCGCGCCTATCGTGTCGGTCAACCAGAACACGGCGGTGAACGTCTACGGCCCGTCCGGCGTGCAATTCTATGTCTCTTCCAATTCGAATCCGAGCATCGTGCAGGCGAACCTCTCCGGGACGGTCCTCACGCTGACCGGCATCGCGGCGGGGTCCTCTTCGGTCGCGGTGTGCGCCTCGACCGGCACCTGCGCGTCGCTTACGGCGACGGTTCAGGCGGCCGCGACGAGCGCGAGCATCGCGCTCAGTCAGAACACCCTCTCCGTGCTCTCGGGGCAGAACAGTACGATAGCCATCACGGGCGGCGAGCAGCCCTATTTCATGACGGGCGGGACGAGTTCAGTATCGCAGGAGACAGTCGCCGGCGGCACGCTCACCGTCTACGGCGTCGCGACCGGCACGTCGGAGGTGAACGTGTGTTCCGCAGGCGGCGGCTGCGTCCTTCTTGTCGTGACGGTGAACGGCGGCGGTACCGCCGCGGCGCCTGTCTCAGTCACCGTACCCGCTCAGACGCCGACGGCACCGACGGCGGTTGCCGTGCCCGTCGCGCCCGCATATGTCTTCACCGCAGATCTGAAGCCGGGTTCGTCAGGCGCCGAGGTGACCGCATTGCAGAAATTCCTCGCGGCACAAGGACTGCTTTCTGCGACGCCGAACGGCTACTACGGCCCGCAGACGAAGGCTGCAGTCATGCAGTTCCAAAGCGCCCACGGCGTGAGCCAGCTCGGCATCGTCGGCCCCGCGACGCGGGCGGCACTCAACCGGATCGAGAATGCGGACGCCGCATCTGCCGGCTCGCCGGACGCGACTATCGCGACCATGACGCTCGCCGAGCTCAAGTCGGAGGTGCAGCTGCTCCAAGCTGAGCTTACGCAGGCGCTCAGCCGTATCACGCAGCTGACCGGGCAATAACTCTAGCTACGGTGCTCCTCCAAGCCGTATACGTGGAGGACTGAGAGGAATACGGACAGCACGAGCGGCCCGAGGATGAAGCCGAGCGGGCCGAAGAAGAAGATGCCGCCGAGGATGGAGAAGAGGACGAATAGCGGCGAGACCGGACCGCCTTTCCCGAAGAAATATGAGGTGAGGATGTTGTCGACAAGGACGATGACGAGGACGCCGGCGAGCGCGAGGCCGACTGCGGCTGCGATGTTCCCGCCGAGATAGAGGTACATGACCGCGGGGATGAAAGCGAAGATCGTCCCGAGGCCGGGGATCGCGCCGACGACGCCGCCGATACTGCTCCAGAGGACGGCGTTCGGGATGTTAAAGAGCGAGAACGCGATCCAGATGAGCACCCAGCGGATAAGCGCGTTCACGAGCGTGCCTCGCACTACCGATCGTATCGTCTGATGCATCGTATTCAAGATCCCGACTGTGATCTTCCTCCCGAAAGGGCTGACGTCGGTAAAGGATGCGAGCATGCTGTCCCCATCACGGAGGAAGAAGAAGAGCGCGAGGAGCATCAGGAACGTATCGAAGAGGATGAAGAGCGTCCGGTAGACGAGCGAACCGAGATTGTCCGAGATGACGACCAGCGCGTTCCCGACGAATGCGTTTATGTCGAATGTGAATCCTGGCAGTACCTGCTGCAGAGGGTTCTCGACGAATGTCTGGAGATTGGTTATGAGCAGCGAGCTCGTTCCAGCTAGGCCGCTGTAGAGCCCCCGGGCTTCGGCGTAGATCTGCACGCCGAGAAAGAAGAGCGGCACGATGCAGAGAGCGAGCACGAGAGCGACCATGAGCAGTGCGGCGAGAGTGTCCCACCCGCGGAGAGCTTTCACGAGGCGCTCGTAGGGGCGGCGGAGGAATACGGCGAACACGACCGCGAGCGAGAGGAGCGAGAAGAACGGAGCGAAGATGAAGAGAAGGAGAAGCGACACTCCTATGAAGAGCCCCGAGAGCGATAAGGATTCCAGTTTATCTTTCTGCATACGGTTAGCCTAGCACAGAGGTGGTATCATAGAGGGCAGTTACCAGACTAATATGTATCGCCTATGTGGGGAAATGGATATGGGTATCAGATGATGGGTTATGGGAACGGCTACGGCGCCGGCACCATGGTGGTGCACACGCTGTTCGCGATCTTCTGGATCGTCATCCTTATCGCAATCATCGCTGCGGCCGTCCGCGCGCTGCGCGGGAAGCCGGTATGGCATTGCCACGGCTGCCTCCACGGAGATGCGGCTATGAATCTCCTGCGCGAGCGTTATGTGAACGGCGAGATCGATCACAAGGAGTTCGAGGAGAAGCGGAAGGCCTTGAGCGCCTAACGGGACCTTCAGCACGGTCCACAGCAAAAGTCGCGGTAGTACCGCGACTTTTTCTGTGGAGCTAGGCGAATCCCGGGAAATAATCGGTCTTGATGCGGAAGCGGGAGACGCCCATGTCCTGCAGGGTCGCCGTGAACGCCTCGCACATGCCGTGCGGGCCGCTGATGTAGAAGAGGCGCTCCTTGTAGTCGGGAATCTCTTTCTTGATGAGTTCGGCGCTGATCGGGCCGCGATAGGTGCCGGGCACCGGAGCCGGCTCGTTGGTGAGCGCATAGACGGTCTTCATGCCGATCGTTTGCGCCGCATCGTCGAAGACGTCCTTATAAGCTATCTCTGACGCAAGCTTGTTCGAGTAGAGGAGCACGATCGAACGGGGATCCTTCGTGTCGACGAGATGCTTCACCATGCTGCGGAAGGGTGTGACGCCGATGCCGCCCGCGATGAAGGCGAGCTTCTTCTGCGCGTCCTTGGGCAGGGTGAAGTCGCCGGCGACGTTCGATGCGGAGATCTGCTCGTGCTCCTTCATCGCCCAGAGCGCGCGCTTGAAGCTGCTGGCCGGCTTGTAGAATTTCACGCCGAGGCGCACCGTGTCTTCGGTCGGGGAGGACGCGACGGTGAAGAAACGGCGGTTGCCGCGGTCGTCATGGAAGCGGTGCGGGAGCGTCCATTCGATGTACTGTCCCGGATTGAAGGCGAGCGGGCGGTCGGGCGCGAAGACGAATTCGAAGGCGCCGTCGGCGATCTCCTTCTTCTCGAGAAGCGTGAGCATGAAGCGGCCTTTCGGGCTCACGATGTAGACGAAGACGTTGCCGATAAGGAGGGCGAGCTCTGGCGTGAAATAGAATGAGCCTAGGTGCACGTTCGGTGCGAAGAGGAAGCCGACGATGGCGCCGTAAACCACGCGGAGCCAGCGGGAGGGCGGCATGGTAAGCGGCTCGGTGAGCATCACGAAGGCGAGGAAGAAGATGGCCGAATGCAGGATGGTCTGCTTGATGGGCGTCGTGTAGTCGATGCTCGTGGTCGTAAGCGCGATGGTGATGAAGGCAGTCGCAAGGAAAGCGATGACGAGATCGAAACGATGGATCTTGCGCACGATGAGCAGGCCGCCGAGAAAGACGAAGGGGAGGAGCGGCAGATTGCCGCCGACCCACCAGCTCGCCGACTGGCCGATGATGAGCGCCGAGAGCGCGACGCCGAAGGCCGCCGGGTTGAAGAGGTGTTTCTTGCCGATCGCGAAGATGAACTTCGATGCCATCGCCCATGCCGCGGCGAAGATGAGGAAGCCGACGCCGGCGTAATCGGTCGGGGCGACCGGCGTGATGAGGAGAGCGAGGATGAGGCCGGTGATGTAGAGCGATTCGATGTTCGGCAATGCGCCGAACCCTTTCACGAATGCCGTGTTCACGATCCAGCAGGTCGCGAGGATGAGCAGCGTCGAGAAGGCGAGGTCGCCCGGGCTGTAGGGGAGGATATTGAAGAAGCCGAAGAACGCCGCCGCGACCAGGAGCGTGATGAGGTAGTAGAGCACGAGACGATACATCGTGATCTTGTTGAGGAAGTCGTCTATGAATGTCATGGATTAGTTTTTCGCGAGTGCGAGCGCGGAGGCGAGCGATTGCTGGAACGCCTGGCTCGTGAAGGTCGCTCCCGAGACGCCGTCTATCTGCGCGCTCTGAGCCTGGATGGCTTCCTGCGTGAGGAGCGGCATCGCTTGGCTGTTGATATACACCGAATTGGAGTGCGTGTTCGGGTACTGTAGGAATTGTACATCAGCGAGCTGACCGTTTGTGACCACAGCCTTCACCTGTACCGTGCCGTAGTAAGCGTCGGCCGAGCTGCCGGTGTAGGAGCCGTCGGCATACTGGCCGGCTGGCTTCTGCGGCGCCGGCGCCGGTGTCGCGGCGGGAGCGGCCTGGTTCGTTGGCGCCGGTGTCGCCGCTGCTGGTGCCGCAGCTGGCGCCGAGCTCGAGCCGGTTATCTGCGCGAGCGTCTGGAGGAGCGCGTCATTCGCGGCCTTATAGGACTGCCCGGGAGATGTCTCTCCTGCGGGGGCCCATCCGTGCGAGCCGGGAATGGCGCTTGCGACTGAACCGGCGCCGCCTGAGTGCTGCCACAATGCGTACACGACAGAGACGACGATGAGCCCGAACGACAGGGAGAGTTTCCTGCCGGCAAGCGGATGAGCCGCGACGGCAGCCGTCGCGGCGGTCTGTGGCGCGACAGCCGCGAAGGCGTCGCTCACATCGCGCTCGCTCCAGTCGTTCTTTCGGAGTACCTGGCGGATTCCTTCACGAGAGACGCCGGCGGAGAGCCGGGCGCGTATAAAAGCGGTCAGTTTAGGATTTTGCATAGCAGATATCTATAGATACACGGAGCGAGCGGTATTTATTTCACTCGCTATCGGTCACTATGCGGACGCCGTACGCGTAGACTATGCCGTTTCTCTGCTGCCCGGCGACGTAGGCTTTCTTGCCGACCGTGAGCGTGCTCGTGGCGAACCCGGGGGGTGGGACGATCGACCACGTGCCTTCATCAGAATCGCGATCGGTGTCGTTATGGGAGATGACGAAGTACGTCGCCGCGACGGTCGTGATGTCGCCGCGGTAGACGCCCTGCTCCACGTGCGAGTCGTGAACCTGCTCGTACCACGGTCCCAAGAGCGGAAGCTCGTCCTTGTCGGCGGCAGAGAGGAGGGAGGCGTGGAGCGGCGTGAAGCCGATGATCGTACTGCCGACGATGCCGAGGATGAGCAGCCACAAGAAGATACGAAGCAGCGGGAACCGGTACGAGAAATCGAACCGGCGTACGAGCAGTTCGAGGACGACGATACACGCGACGAAGATCAGGAGCGACGTCCACGGGAAGAGCGCGACGAAGGCGCTGATGCCCCTCTCGCCGAATTCGAGCAGGTAGCCGACACCGCTCTCGTGCACGCTGAAGAAGAGGAAGCTGAGCGCGAAGAGCGCGCCGGCGAGCACGAGCAGGGTGGCGATGCCCACGAGCGCTGCGCGGAATAGGAAATACGCCCGCGAGCGCATGGGGACGCCGCCGTGTATCTTCTCGAGTATCTTTTCTTGGAGGTTAGGTTCCTTCGACATATTTTTTCAGTGCTTCGCGCGCGCGATGGAGACGGATGCCGACGGTCCCGATAGGCACGTGGAGCACTTCGGCGATCTCCTGGTAGCTCAAGTCTTCGAGGTAATAGAGGACGATGACTTCGCGATAGGCGGGGGAGAGGGCGTCGAGCCCGCGATCGACCATCGCTTTCGCCTGCTCGCGTTCTTCGTCGCCGGCCGGATCGATCTCGTAGGCGGTGTGCGCCCCGAGCGTATCGAGGTCGACCATGACGAGCGGCGTACGGCTGTTCGTCCGGAGCGCGTTCGCGAACAGATTGTGCGCGATGCGGTAGATCCAGGGCGAGAACGGGCGTTCCAGGTCGAAGCTCTTGATGTTCTGGTACACCCGGATGAACACCTCCTGCACGACGTCTTCGATGGGGGCGTCCGCGGCGAGGAACTTCCTGCCGTAGCGGAGGAGCTTCGGCAGGTACCTATTCATAAGTACACCGAAAGCCTGCTCATTCTTTCCCTGCACGAGAGCCGCGAGTTCCTCATCGGTTTTCTGACTCAGCGCCTCCATGGGCCCAGTATAGCGCGGCCTCTGAAATATCCTCCCCATTTCGGTGTATCAGTGGTAGTGTCCTATCGGAGGAATGGCACGCATCTGTCCTTACTAACCTCGTTCTTTCAGCCTTGGTGCGGAGAACCGCTATGGAGATCATCATGAAAAAACCACACGCATACACCAACCACGTACACGGCCACGCTCTTGTCCTCGGCGGTTCGGGCGGCATCGGCCGAGAGATCGTCCGCGCGCTCGCCGCGAGCGGCGCGCGGGCGATCTCGTTCACCTATGGGCGCAACAAAGCTGCCGCGGAGGAGGTGGCGGAAGAACTGGCGGGTATGGGCGTGGCGGCTGTGCACTATGCGCCGCTCGCTATCCCGAAGACTGATACGGACATCCCGGCATTCACGCATTTCCTCGAAGAAGCGGTACAGGCGGTGGGCGAAGAGATCAGTATCGCAATCAACACGATCGGCATCTCGCCGAACGTGCCGTTCGAAGAGCAGACGGTCGAAGGGCGCGACGGGTGGCGGGAGGTGTACGAGACGAACGTATTCGGTTCGTTCCTCACGACGCGCGCGATCGCAGACAGGATGAGGGAGCACGAAGTACGCGGTTCCATCACGCTCATCACCTCGACCAATGGCATCAATTCGCAGGCCGAGTTCTCCGTGCATTACGATTCATCCAAAGCGGCGCAGGCGCACGTGGTGCGGACGCTTGCCGAACCGCTCGCGAAGCGATACGGCATCCGGGTAAACGGTGTCGCTCCCGGATGGGTCGCGACGTCGATGAACGATTCGGTGCCGCCGGATGAGCTTCAGAGGGAGAAGGATAAGATATGGCTCGGGCGTTTCGCCGAGCCGAGCGAAATCGCGGCGCTCGTGGCATTCATCGCCGGGACCGGCGGTTCCTACATCGTCGGACAAAATATCCTCATCGACGGCGGCTATCGGTAACTCTGCTTTGGCGCAGGTGCGGCAGCATAAGGACGCGCCGTTTGCGGCTGGCTCTCACGGGCCGGCCGTTTTTTATCGGCTATGGTGCGATGGTATTGGTGGGAGAGCCTTTCGCGAAGCTCTTGATATTCCCGATCGTGGTATCGAGGATGCGTATGATCGCCTCGGTCGTATTGAAGGCCGCGTGCGGCGTGATGACGACGCGCGGGTGGTCGATGAGGTAATGGTTCGCGAGCGTGATCTTGAGCTCCGCTTCGTTCGGGTGCGGCGCGGTGAGGAGCTGAACCTCGTCGGAGAGGTCGCCCTCCTCCTCGAGCACGTCGAGCCCGGCGCCGGCGAGCGTGCCGTTCTCGAGCGCACTGACGAGCGCCTCGGTCTCGACGACCGCGCCGCGAGCGGTATTGATGAGGTACGCGCCTTTCTTGATGATGCCGACATTCTCCGAATTAATGAGGTGATGCGTATGCGGATTGTAGGGGACGTGGATCGAGATGATGTCGGACTGCGCCAAGAGCTCGTCGAGCGATACGTAGGTGAAGTTATTCGCACGCGCGATCGCGTCGTCGGGGTGCACCTCGAAGCCGATGACCTTCATGCCGAAGCCGTTGCCCATGCGGATCATGTGCTGGCCGATGTGCCCGCAGCCGATGACGCCGAGCGTCTTGCCCTCGAGATCGAAGCCGCGGAGGCCGGCGGGCGAGAAGGCGCCGCTTTTCACGCGCGCCTGCGCTTCCGGGATGCGGCGCGAGAGCGTGAGCAGGAGGGCGAAGGCGAATTCGGCGACGGTGTTCTCTCCGTAGGAGGGGACGGTCGCGACGGTGATGCCGCGCGCCTTCGTCGCGTCGAGGTCGATGTGATCGAAGCCGGTCGAGCGGGTCGCGATGAGTTTCAGAGCAGGGAAGCGGTCGAGCTCTGCCGCGCCTATCTTCGAGTCGATGAAGATACAGAGCGTGTCGGCGGCAGGGTCGGAGAGCTCAGGGTTCTCCGCGAGCGTGCCTTTGTGGAAGGTGATGGTCTCGCCCGAGAGCTTCGTGCGCACATAGTCCTCTTCCCAGTCTTCGCCCGAAAAATAATGGATGTTCATAGAGACAGTATACGCTCCTCTTCAGTCGGTACTACTCGGTCGTTGGTACTATCCAATCCCCCAGGAGATTCTTGAATTCTTCCTGGCGGTCTTCGAGCCCGACCTGGATCATGTGGTAGTACGGATGGCATTCCGGCGTGTACTCATAGTGGCCGCGTATCTCGCCATCCTTGAAGACGCGGAGATGGTATTGATATTCGAACCCGATAGTCTTGCGCAGGCTCACGAGCTCCCCGGCGTCCTTCCATGCGACGAAGTGATTCCCATAGCCATGTTCGACGAGGAAGAATGACAGATCTTGAGCGGAGCATCCGGGTGCGAGCGTGCCGATGAGGAATGGCTGCCGCCCTTCGTGCACGTTCTCGAAATGATTTATGAAAAATTCGCCGATACCGAGATGGTACGCGATACGGCGTATGGCGGGATAGAAACGCGCATACACCGTCCAGAATACATATTTGATACGGTCGAAGAACCGCGACGGGTACTCCATGTGCGAACGCGGAATATCACGGATCCACTTATTGTTTCGAGCGAACATACGGAGAGCCATGACGAGCCTGGAAGGATCTATTTACTTGCGAAGCGGAATCTTGGTGCGGAGCGTTTCGAGGTAGGGCTGCGCATAGCGATCGAGGCCCCAGGAGCCGGCGACGCGGCGAGCGAGCACGATGCCGAGTCCGAGCACGAACATGAGCGGGTTGGTGCTCACGGTCCCTGCGAAGAGGTAGTTGAGGTTCATGAAAGAACCGAAGAATGCCGCGACGCCCGTGAAGAGGCCGACGATGAGGCCGAGACCGACGAGTATCTCGCCGACGGTCACGAAGTTCGACCAGAGGACGAGGTGGGGGAGGACGGTAGCCTGGAGGAACGATGCGTACCACATTGAGACATCTGGGTGCACGCCGCCGGTCTTGCCGAGTGCGCCCTGCGCGAAGCCGGAGAGCGCCGCGCCGGCATTGCTGCCGAACCATACCGGGTTGATGAGCTTCTCGTAGCCGGCCATGAGCCACTCCCAGCCGAGATAGAGACGGACGATGAGCCAGAACGGAGCGCTTGCGGAACTATTGGTAAAGAAGTGAGCGAATCCGGACTGCCGAACGGTATAGTCATTCATGTCCTCCTATTCTAAACCAGATGGTCTAAAAAGGAAGCGGCACCCATGGAGTATGATGGGCCATATGAAGGAAACACGGCTCTCTATGGGCATGCCTATCGAGATAGAGATTGTGGATAACGGCGCCGGAGCGGCGCTCGAAGCGGCGTTCGCCTACCTCGCCTCGGTCGACGAGCGCTTCAGTACCTATAAAGAGGAGAGCGAGATATCGCGCATCAATCGCGGCGAGATAGAGCCGGGCGAGGAAAGCGAAGAGATGCACGAGGTGTTCGCGCTCGCCGAGAAGACCAAGCAGGAGACGAGCGGCTACTTCGACATCCGCCGCCCCGACGGCCTCATCGATCCCTCCGGCGTCGTGAAAGGGTGGGCGATACGCAATACCGCCGCGCTCATCCGCGCGGCGGGCCACGAGAACTACATGGTGAATGCCGGCGGCGATATCGCGATGAGCGGGAAGAACATGAAGGGCGAGGAGTGGAGCGTCGGCATCAGGAACCCCTTCAATATCAATGAGATCGTGAAGGTCGTGTATCCGCACGCTTGCGGCATCGCGACCTCGGGCTCCTACATCCGTGGCGCGCATATCTATAATCCGCATACGCCAGGCGAAGAGCTCCGCGACATCGTGAGCATCACCATCATCGGGCCCGACGTGCTCGAGGCCGATCGCTTCGCGACCGCCGCCTTCGCGATGGGGCGGAAGGGCGTCGACTTCATCGAGCAGCTCCCTGGCTTCGAGGCGTACGCGATCGACGCCGAAGGCATCGCGGCCATGACCCGCGGCTTCGCGGCGTACACGACGCCGCAGACCCTCTAGTCGTATATCTCGTGATCGCCGATAGCGAGAAGCGCCACTTCGTCTTTTGAAAGGTATTCGAAGACGATGCGCGTCCGGTAATTGACGGAGAAACTGAAACAGTCAGAAAACTTGCCGTGCAATTTGTGAACCTTAAGCCGTTTATGATTCTCTACGTCCCCAAACTCTTCTATCTTATCGAAGACCGTTTCTTGAAAGCCTTCCTCGTACTTACTGAGTCGCTTAAAAAAGGCTCTCGTGTAAGTGACTTTCATATGGCTCACTTGAACTTCTTCATCAGTTCGCGAATATCGCCCCGTAAGATTTTACCCTCTCTTACTTCGCGCTGAGCCTCCAAAACGGCAGAAATAGCCTCCTCTTCAGAGAAAGAGACGAGGGCGCGCCGTACGACGTCGGCCTTGTTCGCGGCACGACCGCTCTTCACCTGATCGTTTATGAACTCTTCAAGTTTCGGCGTGAGGGGTACGGAGAGCGTGGACATAAAGATACTATAATTTAATATGTTTTTATCATATCTCGAACCTTGTTTTTAAGCAATTTCCTTTTCCACAAAGCAAAGAAAAGCCGCCTCCGGAGCGGCAAATGGGGACACGGCAAATGGGGACAGTCACGATTGTTTGAACAATCGTGTGTTCCAATATATCCATGCCGCGCCTAGCTCGCGTTGATGTCGGAAATGAAATCTATCACGTGACCAATCGTGCGAATGGTCGCATGCAGATATTTAATACGCCGGAGGAATACTGTTTGTTTGAACAGCTTCTGTTGGAAGCAAAAGAGCTCACTGATATGCGTATATTTGCATATGAGATTATGCCGAATCATTGGCATCTAATTCTCTCACCGCGCAAAGATGGTGACCTTGGCATTTTTATGCACCACCTGACCAACAAGCATACGAGGCGGGTTCACACCGCAACAGGAACTACCGGCAGCGGGCATTTGTACCAAGGAAGATACAAATCCTTTCTCGTCGATTCGGAGAACTATCTTTTGACGGTGATTAAATATGCCGAGCGTAACGCCGTGCGGGCTGGGCTCGTCCTTCGCTGTGAAGATTGGCAATGGGGAAGTGCGTGGCGCCGTGTCTACGGAACGGCACAGCAGAAGAAATTGCTCGATCGATTGCCGGGGCAATTTCCAGACGAGTATCTAAATTGGATCAATACTGTGGAGCCATCAGAAGAGATTGAAACAATCCGACGTTCAGTGAATAAGGGTGTACCCTATGGGCGAGAACGGTGGGTTGATAGTATGGTTGCTGCGTATCATCTGGAAACTACCTTGCGTAGTGCCGGGCGGCCGAAGAAACATTAGAACACGAGAAATAGAAAATAATCGTGACTGTCCCCATTACCTAGTCCCCATTACCGTACTAGAGTATCAAAATCAGCAACTATTTTTGGCTATTAACTCGAGCTTTCCTGAACTTTGCATCAAGCCGCCCGGACTCTTCCCATGCGAGATCGAATGTTTCGCGAAGCACCTCCGCGAACTGCTTGCTTTCGATACGGACGGCAAACTCTTCTGCTTCCGAGATGAGTGCTATGGTATTGCCGAATATGTAGAAATCCGACATGAAGGAGTAATTCTCGGCAGGAATAAGTCGAATGTGTTCAGGAAGTTTAGCTCCATTGCCGTTTGTTGCCGCAATGATTTTGACGCCGCTCTTTTTCTCCTTGAAGTTGTCAGCAGCTGCAGATGCATGCAGGAATCCGCGCACGTCTACGGTTGCAGAAGCAGCAATTACTTCTTGCCATGTCGCCTTGATCCCCTCCATGCTCTCAAAGAATATCGCTCGAGTCGCATCTTTCTTGTCGGGCATGATCGCTTCCAGCTCATCCAGAGCCTTAACGACAGCGGTATGAGCAAGCTCAGCGTCCACGACCGATCCCTCGGCCTTCTTAAGAAGTTCCTGGGGCATATGCGCGGAATATTCGAGAACGCCTGCCCTCGAGTGCCGCTCAACGAACCTTTTTTCAGTGAGCGAATCAAGGAGGACATAGGCGGTGCTGCGGTTGAGATGCGCCGCGGCGGCGATACCTTGTACGGAAGCCTGGTTGAGACCGAGCAAGGTAAGGTACAAGGACGCCTCCTTGTCAGACAATCCGAGATTCCGCAGTTGAGAGACGATGGTCTTATCCATGGCGTGCATAAGGATCGCGTCCGATACGCCGCGCTTCCTCTCGCGCGAGATCGAAAACCGTTTTCATCACGTCCGCAATCGCCCTGCTCTCTATCGCTACGCACAGCGGCGGCTCGTGGGACATGAAAGCGATCTTGTCATCGAAGATTCCCAAATCTGACGGGAACTTGAATCGGTCAGAAGGCACGAACGTGAGTTCGTCAATCGTTCCGGGCACGTGCTTTATCATCTCGCGGCCCGCCTTATCGTCCGGGTGAATGCCGTACATGCGTATGCCACGACGGAATCGTTCGCGGATGAATGTGGGGAGGTACCCCGGCAGGCTTTGCGCGATCTTTCCCGCAGACGAGAATATGCGTATCACCCTCTCCTTGTTCTCGAGAGCTTCCTCGAATCCGCGCTGCAACCCCTCGATTCCTGTGAGAACCAGCATGCGCGGCTTATGCCGACTAATCTTGCGCAGAGTCTCGATCTCGGGGAGGAGAGTCTCGAGATTTTGGCGTGTCAGCACGGCATGTTCAAGCCGCTCCTTAGCTATGCGGATGAGACGTTCGGGAGGGACAGCAACATAGGCGCGTACACCTCGTTCGCCAGCGATGCTCGCAAGCCCACGTTCCAGTAGACGATCGAGAATGACGTAGAGCGAGCTCCGGTTGAGGCCAGTCTCTTTCGTGATTTTCTGGACCGTGGCTGGCCCAAGAGCTAGGAGCGACAGGTACACCATCGCGTCCTTTTCAGGAATCCCGAGTGCCGTAAGCCGTTTTACGAGGGGTGTCATAGCGTTCCAACAGGCGAGAGCTCATCTCGGCCATTTGTTGTCAGATACTATCAACAATCTCGAATTAAATCAAGATACCATGTGCCTATGGTGGAGACAAGCCGTTCTGGCATTTCGATCCCCATTTCATTCATATTTCAAAAATGCTTGTTAAGCTTTGACAACAATCTACATTAGACCAGCCTGATCACAGGCTGTTCTTTGTTACGGGTTTGCCGAAGCGAAGGCAACAGTCATTTTGTGTGGAGGTGGCAAAATTAATACCATTCATGAAATGCCCTGGAGCGACAATGCGTCTCCGATTTTTGCCGAAGGTGGTGGTTGCGACGGCGACGGTAGCTGCGGAAATGGCGGCGAAGGCGTCGGTTGCGGTCACTAACTGCTGGCCGAGGGGGGTCGTTATCTTACCAGATAACGACCCCTACTTTTTGATCAGATTCTAAAGGACGTGAGATATAATCAATGGAAATGAAAACAGCATATAGCATCAACGACTTCTTGGAGGTCAAATCTGCCGGTGGCGCGAGTTTTAGTCCTGACGGTACACGGGTTGCATACCTGAGTAACATTACCGGCACCTCACAAGTCTTCCTGGTGCCGGCTGAAGGAGGAGATCCTGAACAGCTTACCGATTTTCAAGACGCCGTTTCCTTCGTGCGATTCTCTCCGACTGAGGATGTGCTCATATTTGGAAAAGCAGAAGGCGGCAACGAGCAGACGCAATTCTATTTGTTAGATCTTGCCACTCGACAGATCACGGACATCACCACAAAGCCTGAGGTGAGATATAACTTCGGAACATGGTCCCTAGACGGGAGGAATATCTGCTTCGCATCGAATGAAAGAAACGGAACGGACTTCGACGTGTATGTGATGGATATCGCTACATTCGAAAAACACTGCGTCTTCGATGAAGGAGGTTCATGTGTCGCAGAAGGGTTCTCCCCACGGAGTACGTACATTGTCGTGCGGAAGAATCATTCAAGCGCGAATATGGACTTGTATCTTTGCAATCTTGAAACGGGCGATATTGACCACATCACCCCGCACGAGGGACCTGTGTTTTACGCGGGCTCACTCTGGCTTCCTGACGAATCCGCTTTCTTTCTCGTGCAGGATAAGGGTAAGGAGTTCGCGGGCCTTGCTCGTTACTCGCTTTCTGAAGGGGAATTCCGATATGTCTTTACCCCGGATTGGGACATCGGAGGCGCCACTATAGATCGAAGTGGCAAGAATGTAGCTATCACCGTAAACGAGGAAGGGTACGAACGAATGATGATATATGACACGGAAACATTCGAAGCTCGTGCGTACCGCTTGCCCGCGGGTAACGTCTACCGGGCAAACTTTTCTGAGAGCGGATCACACATTGTATTCAGTCTGGGGGACTCGCGCCGGACGTCGGACGTATGGATTCTTACTCTAGAAACAGGGGAATCGCATCAGCTCACGCATAGTCACCAAGGTGTCCCGCCTGAAGCGATGGTTGAACCGGAGCTCGTCCGCTTCAGGTCCTTTGATGGGCTCTCAGTTCCTGCTTTTGTTTACCGGCCGAAAGGAATCAAGGAGGGGGTGAAGGTTCCGGTGGTTATCAATATCCATGGCGGTCCCGAGGGGCAGTATCAGCCGGTGTACCAGCCAGTGATGCAGTATCTGGTGCACAACGGATACGCGGTCATTGCGCCGAACGTGCGAGGTAGCTCGGGTTACGGGGAATCATACATGGCACTCGATGATGTGGAGAAGCGCTTGGATTCGGTGAAGGATATCGTTGCGTTGCAAGATCACATTGCGAGCATGTCTGATATGGATGCCACCAAGATCGCATTGTATGGAGCAAGCTACGGCGGATTCATGGTTCTCGCCTGCATGGCGTTCTATCCGAGACTCTGGGCTGCGGGAGTCGATATAGTAGGCATCGTGAATTTTGTCACGTTCCTTGAGAATACTGCTCCGTATCGGCGAGCCTTGCGAGAAGCGGAATACGGCTCGCTCGAGAACGATAGGGAGCTTCTGGAAAAGATCTCTCCCATACACTCGATTGAAAAGATAGAAGCACCGTTGTTATTGATTCATGGCGCGAATGATCCGAGGGTCCCGCTTTCCGAGGCGGAGCAAGTCGTCGCGAGACTTAAAGAAGTGGGCAGACACGTTGAGTTGCTCGTATATCCGGACGAGGGGCATGGGATTGCGAAACTGCGTAATAAACTCGATGCCTTTCCGAAGGCAGTAGAGTTTTTAGATAAGGCGTTAGCATAACTGAAATCAGCAGCTCGCTGATACTGGAAGGGATACCGAGGACAGTCGCGATTATTTCGAGGGCTATATGATCGGCGCCAAAAGCATCGCCACCATGACCCGCGGTTTCGCGGCGTATATATAAGGCAGCAGGGTGATCCCCCGAGGGGATTGCTATTTTCGAGCATATATGCTATAGTTTTATTCAGAGGGTTACCGTACCTTGTCAGACCCTTACACCCATACCGTTTGCCATCAAAAAGGAGATCATCATGGCTCAGTTGCATGTTGTAGAAACATCTCGGACATTATTCCTTGCGGCCCGAAAGGCTCAGGAACCGACGTTCGAGCACCTCACGTTCCCGTATCAGCTTGCGATTCCGTTCCTGTTCCTCATCGGAGCGTATGTCCAAGCGAAGAAGGCTATCTACAGATTCTTCGGAGGGCGTACCTGCGTCCCGACGACGAACTTCTGGCTCGTCGACTGGATCAGTATCAACAGTCGCCGGGTCCGGGACGGTGCCGCGAAATGGCTCGCGCTCGATGCGGTCTATAATTTCCGCCAGGGCGAAGGCGCCAACTGGATCGTCCGCGCATTCGATAACTACTGGATGCACATCCGGAACGCGCAAGCAGTCCGGAATCGGCTCATCATCGTCAAGCGCGAGCTTGCCGGTGCGATCCTGAAGGTGTCGAAAACGAAGACCGGCGGCGAACCGGTTCGCGTCCTGTCGCTTGCGGCCGGAAGCGGACAGGGCGTCATCGAAGTCCTCGCGGACATGCGTCGCGCCGGTGTCCATTGTGAAGTGATGCTCGTCGATCAGGATGGGACAGCGCTCGCACACGCCCGCAAGCTTGCTAAGCAGCACGGTGTGAGCGATATGATCACCACCCGCGAGGGTAACGTGATCGCGTTCAAGCGTGAACTGCACGGTTCTCGTCCGGACATCATCGAGATGTGCGGTCTCATGGACTACCTTGAGGACAATCTCGCAATCGCGCTCATCAAGAGGATCTACCACTACTTGCAGCCGGACGGATTCTTCTTGACATGCCACATTCATCCGAACGCCGAGGCCTATTTTCTCTGGCACGTGGTGAACTGGGGCATGTTGTACCGGACGCGCAAGCAATTGCGTGACCTCCTGATCGCGGGCGAATTCCTTGATCCGAAGCTCTTCACTGAGCCGCACCGGATTCACAGCGTCGCGGTTGCGCAGAAGGTGTGATGGGGATGGGTCTGATGATTAGTGCGCCATGACCGGGATGCTACACTTAGTGGCATCCCGGCTTTCTTTTGTATATGAATTTCTATGCCATCTCCGCGCTCGTCAACGTCGTCACCAGCGTCATTCTTGGCTTCCTGATCCTGTTCGCTGATCGGCGCAATCGTGCTAACCAGCTTTTCTCCCTTTTTGCTCTTGCGGTCGCGGTGTGGGGGTATGCCTACTTCTCATGGCAGATAGCGAGCGATCCCGAATCGGCGATTTTGTGGGTGCGCGTCCTCATGGCGGGGGCGATCTTCATCCCGTTCTTTTATTTCCATTTCGTTGTCAGGTTCTTGGGGAAGCAGTGGCAGCTCCGCCGATTCGTATGGACGGGATATATCACAGTCCTCTTCTTCAGTATCGTGAACTGGAGTCCAGCTTTCATCTCCTCGGTCGTCCCGCGGGTCGGGTTCCCTTATTGGCCCGTTGCTGGTCCATTGTTTCTGCCGTTTCTGATAGTTTGGGTGGCCTATGCCGCGTATCCCGTCTGGCTTCTATTCAAGCGGTTGCGCGCCACTGATGACATAGAGGAACGTGCGCAGATAACCTATATCCTCATCGGGACAGCGATAGGATATGCGGGCGGGTGTACCAATTACTTCCTGTGGTATGGCATTCCGGTGCTGCCGTACGGTAACATCACCGCTTCGCTGTACATCATATTCGTTGCGTATGCGATCCTGAAGCATGGCTTGTTCAGCATGAAGGTGGTCGCGACGGAGTTCATTGTTTTCGCGCTCTGGCTCTTCGTATTCATCCGCATGCTCCTCGCGGTTGACCCGGGCGAACAGCTCGTCGATGGCGGCTTGCTTTTCGTGCTGCTCATCGTCGGAGTCTTGCTCATTCGCAGCGTCGATCGGGAAGTGGAGCAGCGGGAGAAGATACAGAAGCTTGCGGAGGAGCTCCAGGAGACCAACGAGCGGCAGGAGGGGCTCATCCATTTCATCGGGCACGAGGTGAAGGGATTCCTGACCAAGGCCGAGGGGGCCTTCGCGGCGCTCTCTGACGGCGACTTCGGCCAATTGCCGGATGAGCTCAAGCCCTTCGTCGAGCATTCGCTCGCGGAGACGCGCCAGGGCGTGGACTCGGTCGCGACTATCCTCAAGGCATCGAATCTTAAGAAAGGGACGGTGACGTACGCGAAAGAGCCGTTCGACCTGAAAGCGCTCGCGGCCGAGGCGGTCGAGAAGGCGCAGACGGCGGCCTCGCAGAAAGGGCTCACGCTCACCTTTACGGCCGACGATGCGTCGTATCAGATGACGGGCGACAAGGCGCAGATCAACGATCACGTGCTCCGCAACCTCATCGACAATGCCATCAACTACACGCCATCAGGCTCTATCGCGGTCTCGCTCAAGCGTGACGGCGCCAAGCTCGTCTTCGCCGTGAAGGATAGCGGCATCGGCATCACCGACGAGGACAAGCGGCGCCTCTTCACCGAGGGCGGCCATGGTAAAGATTCGGTAAAAGTGAATGTCCACTCCACCGGTTACGGCCTTTTCATAGCGAAGCAGATCACCGAGGCGCACGGCGGCACTATCCGCGCCGAATCGGAAGGGCAGGGCAAGGGCTCGACCTTCACGGCCGAATTCCCTGTCTGAAAAGCTAAGATTCTCCAGTCTTCTGTGCCGGTGGCAGGGATCGAACCTGCGACCTCAGCTTTATGAATGCTGTGCTCTAACCAACTGAGCTACACCGGCGAAGTGAGGAGATAGGCAAGCGCGTCTTCGCGATCGCCTATCCTCCGAACGAGCCGATGAAAGCGTGCAAGCGACGCTTACACCGGCGAAGTGAGCGACTTTAGTTTCTTACGAGCGATAGCGAGTTAGAAACTAAGAAGCACCCCTGTGGCGGAGATAGGCAAGCGCGTCTTCGCGATCGCCTATCCTCCGAACGAGCCGATGAAAGCGTGCAAGCGACGCTTACACCGGCCATGCAAGAACACTAGCAAAAACGCCCCCTCGAGACAATGTCGTGCCGCGCTTAGAGCGTCTGCACCATCATCGTGTTGGTGCCGCCGACCTTGCCGAAGGGGATGCCGGCGGCCAGCACGACCGTGTCGCCCCTCTTCGCGAGCCCTTCCTTCACGAGCCGCTGCTCCGACTCGGTGACGACATGGAGCAGCTCTTTGAACGATTTCGCGATGAACGGGTGGCAGGCGAATGAGAGCGAGAGCTGTCGTGCGGTCTCTTCGTGAGGAGTGAAGACGATGATCGGGCGCGACGGCCGGTAGCGCGAGATCATGCGCGCCGTGAAGCCGCTCTCAGAGAGAGCTACGATCGCTTTCGCATTCGTAGCATGAGCGACGTCGACGACGGCGCGGCCGATAGCGTCGACGGTCTCCGTCTCTTCGTGCGCGCGCGTGTCGCGGAACAGGTCGCGGTACGAGCGGTCGTTCTCGGTCTTGTCCGCTATCTTCGCCATCATGGCCACCGCTTCGACCGGATAGTCGCCCATCGCGGTTTCCTGCGAGAGCATCACGGCATCCGTGCCATCGAGGATCGCGTTGGCGACATCGCCGACTTCCGCGCGGGTCGGTACCGGACTCTGGATCATCGATTCGAGCATCTGCGTGGCAGTGATGACCGGCTTGCCCGCGGCGACGCTCTTGCTGATGATGCTCTTCTGCAAGAGCGGGACATTCTCAGGCGACACTTCGACGGCGAGATCGCCGCGCGCCACCATGATGCCGTCGGTCTCCGCGATGATAGCATCGATATTCTCGATCGCTTCGAGCGTCTCTATCTTGGCGATGATGGCGGGAGTGTGCTTGGGCGAGTGTTTCTTGATGAGCGTGCGGAGCTTCTTGATGTCATCTGCGGTGCGCACGAACGAAAGCGCGACGAAGTCGACGCGCTGCGCCAGGCCGAAGACGAGGTCCTCGCGGTCTTTCCTGGTGATGGGGCTTATCTCGCGGAACGCGCCCGGGATGTTGACGCCGCGGCGGCCCTTGATGGTCCCGCCGACGAGGACGGTGGTTATGACCTCATTCCCACGTACGGAGACGACCTCGAGCTTGCGGCGTCCGTCGTCGAGCATGATGATGGCCCCCTTCCTGACCTCTTCGTGGAGGTGGGGATAATTGATGAAGACGCGTTCCGTCGAGCCGGCGCAGGGCAGCGTCGAGAGCGTGAAGCGCGCGCCGGGCACGAGCGTGATGCTCCCGTCGGCGAAGTCGCCGATGCGGACTTTCGGTCCCGAGAGATCTTGCATGATGGCGATGGGCTCGCCGAGTTTCTCCGATACGGCCCGGACGGTCTTGATGCTTCTCGCATGGTCCTCGTGGGATCCGTGGGAGAAGTTGAGCCGTGCGACATTCATGCCGGCGCGGATGAGTTCTGCGAGTCTCTCAGGCTCTGACGAGGACGGACCGATGGTCGCGACGATCTTTGTTCTTTTGAAGCGCATAAGTAGTGCAGACTACACTATCCTTCGTCCGAGGGGAAGTATCTCGTCTCAAACAGGACATTTTCGGGAGAGTTTGGTAGGATAGCGGGACGAGCGTATTCTGTCGCTTGCGGTGATAAGCAAAGCTTGCCCCCTTGGCGTTCGGCTCGTTTTTAGGAAAATGGTAGCAAGTTCTCGATCACTTGCGGGCGTAAGCTTGAAACAAGCTTGCCCCGCTGCGTTCGGGAAAAGAGTGAATGAATTCACTCTTTCTCCCTCACTTGCGGGGGTAGCTCAACTGGTTAGAGCATCCGCCTGTCACGCGGAAGGTTGCGGGTTCGAGTCCCGTCCCTCGCGCAAAGTTAGAAACCCCGCAAGGGGTTTTTAATTTTGTGACGAGGGTGCGAAGCGAAGCTTCGCAAGGGACTCGAAAGCCGGAGCCATATGCGAGCAGCAGCGAGCATAGCGAGGCAGGGTCGTGAGAATCCGCGAGCGGCGGCGAGCGGATTACTCCTGACCGAGTCCCGTCCCTCATCCCACGCATGACAGAATGCCATTCTTATGTGTAGTATGGCATCCAGACCCGAAGATCGTTCCAAAAGGGTTCCCCCCATCGTCATCGCGACGCTTCCTGACAGGGCTCGCCGACGGTAAACCAACAAGGAGGCTATATCATGAAAGATAGCGTGCAGGTTCCCATTCAGCATCAGTCCGGTTTCTCCTGTCGCGTGCTGCGTGTCATCACCGATAGGCTCAGAGAATCTTTCCAGTTTCAAGAAACGGCGGCCGCGCTGCGGCGTGTTCGCGGAAGCGAGGTCTCCAGGCGCGCGGCCGGCAAAGGAGAGGCGCTCATGCGCACGCTCGATGTCATCGATGTGTTCCCGCTAGAGCGATTCGACGCTACCGAGCATTTCGTCATCGATCTCTCGAATGAGGCGCCGATGAAGATAGCGTGTCTCAGCCCCGAGTTCAAAGCGCGCTATCTGCCGATCGTCGATGGCAAGGCTCGTGCCGGGAGACTCGCCGTGAGCCGGCTGCATGACTTCTGCTACGATGCCGATATCATCGACCGCCTCGGCGGGGAGGGAAGAGCCCGGGTGACGCTCGGCCAGTACTTCGGGGCTTTCGCAGGGCAGCCGCATGGAGACCTCGGACCGCTTCTCACGAATGGGCGTGCCGTCATCGGTTACATCCCCGATATCAACGGAGACCTCGGCGCAGTCTACGGATATTGGTTTCGCGGCGGGTGGGGGTTCGCGGTGCGCCCGCTCATCCCGCCGATCCGTTGGGGGCCCGGTCGCCTGATCCTGTCCCCGCGTCCCCTTCGCTCGGTTCGGTGAATCGGATCCTTCGGCCCTCCGGATCTTCGCTCGCGCTTCATGCGCGACGCGGAGATCCGGAGGTTTTATTTTGAATACGGAAGGGCCAGGCCAGCATTTGACGATTCGTAATTACAATGTATAATGGCGTTCAGGCAGGACTTTGACAGGCACCTCTCACCAGGAAAGGGTTCATGATGATCAATCGATATGCAGCCGCCAGTGCGGCAGCGAGGCGACACGCTCTCGGACTCATACGGAAGCGTTTCGAAGCACCTTCGCCGCCTGGCCGGATGTTCCACCATGCCGGCGGTCACACGAAGAGCGTCCTATATCGCGCGACGCTCATCGCGGCAGCCCTCGGCCTCTCGTCGCACCACGTGCTGCTGATGCAGATCGGTGCCGCCTTCCACGACGTCGTCCAGGAATGGGACCCGATCGAGAAAAGCGGCGGCGTCATAGTCAGGCGTCGCAAGACCGTGAGTAACGAAGAGAAGAGCGTCGCAGAGGCGCGCAGCTTCATGAAGACGCTCCCGATGAAGTTTCAAGAGTGGGAGAAGAAGGAGATAGATGCGTCTATACTCGTCACCATCGCTGAGTGGAGTGAGGCACACAAGACGGTCGTCCAGCCGAACCTCACGGCGAAAAGCCATCGGCTCGTCCTTGCGGTCGCGCTCGCCGATCTCGGTGCCGCAGGCATGGACCCGGTGGGGTTTATCCGCGACGGCTGTTCGCTGTTCGCGGAAGAGCAGATCGATATCGCCCTGACGCTTTCGGCAGCACGCCGGAGCGAGGATATCGACAAGGTCGTCCAAGAGAAGTACCGCAAGCGTCTGCTCGCCTGGCTTTCTATGCAGGCAGCATTCGCCCGGGGCAGGAAAGAGCTGTTCTTCCATGAAGTCCAGGGCCTCGACGTGGCCGCGACGCAGCGGGTACGGATGCTCTTCTCGCATTTCGACGAGTCGATAGCGGCAGCTGAAGAAGAGTGCGGTCGTTTCGAGACCATGGCATTCGCCTCACTCGCACGGCACCTGGTGCCGGACGCGTTCTCGGACGAGGGCCGGTAATTTTTAAGGGCGGTTTGATTTGCTAGACAGCAAATCAAACCGCCCTTTTTTCTTGCTTCGTCGCGCGCTCCTCAGCTCGGCTTTGCCGCGCGCCCGTACTTGTCTTCGAAACGAGTGATGTCGTTCTCGTCGAACTCGCCGAAGGCTATCTCGAGGAATGTCACGCCGCCGGGGCCGCCCTCCATGCGGTGTTCATGGCCCGCCGGGCTGAAGAAGCTCTCGCCCGCATGGATGGCATGATGGTCCTCGTCGAGCGTGATGACGCCCGTCCCGGACAGGATGCGCCAGAACTCGTCGCGGTGCTTGTGGCTCTGCAGGCTGAACTCTTCACCCGCTTTCACGGTGATGATCTTCACCGTCGATGTCTCGTTCAGGGTGAATCGTTCGAAATCGCCCCACGGGCGGATATCTTTCTCGTAGTTAGCGAGTCCTTCCATACCGCAAGTATATACCAAAAAAGAATCCGGCAGTGATGCCGGATCTCGTGTTGCGGTGTGCGCTGCGGTTGTCGCTCAGGTGCGGCCATACCGGTCCTCCAGGCGCTCGATGTCGTTCTCGTCGAACTCGCCGAAGGCTATCTCGAGGAACGTCGTACCTTCCGGACCGCCCGATACGCGGTGTTTGCAGCCGCGCGGGCAGAAGAAGTGATCACCTTCGTGCGCCTCGTGGTCGGTGTCGTCGATACGGATGACGCCGGAACCCTTGAATACGAACCAGAACTCGTCGCGATGCTCATGGGTCTGCAGGCTGATGGATTGGCCGGCGTCCACGGTGATGATCTTCACGGTCGATGTCTCGTTCAGGGTGAAGCGCAGGAACTCTCCCCAGGGGCGCGTATCTTTTGCGAAATGCGGTAAGATTTTTTCCACGATGTCCTCCTTTCCGGACGGTTGAATGATAATGAGCTTCTCGTACTGGAATCAGGGTAGCATACGTAGTCGGGAAAGAATTGAAAGTATAGGGGAACTCGGCTAGTATGCACTGGTAGGATAAGCCGAGATAGCTCAGTTGGTAGAGCAGCGCCATGGTAAGGCGCAGGTCGTCGGTTCAATCCCGACTCTCGGCTCCAGAATCAAACTCAAAGGAATTTCGCCGTCTGAAAATTTCGCGGCGCGGAGCGCCGTGTAAGGGGAATACGCATTTCCGCGCGCTTCGCGCGCGTGAAGGGAGAGGTTCAATCCGAAAATTTTTTGGAGGGAGGATTTTTTGGAGGGGTAGTTTTCAGAACGGGCGATTTCATCAAGACGCGAAGCGTCTTTTATCCAATTTTGGAAAGGTTCAACCCACGCGGCAGGGGCTCGTTCGAGGCGGACGATTTGTTCCTCAATCGTCTTGCGTTCGCTCATAAGCGAACGACGGCGGGACAAGTATTCTTCGCGCTCCAAATCCTCCGCGACATAGAGGTCGGTTAGACGCGAGAAAGTGCGAGAAATGTCCGCTACTTGCTCCCGCAGGTCGTGAACAGCTCCTGCCGCCGTTTGAGAGGCGTTGGTGGCCTCGGTATCAAGCAGGGCAGACAACGGCGATATCCACTCCCTCGGCATCGCGTATTCGCCGAGAAGCGCCGAAAGTTGCGAATCCAACAATTCGCTTCTCATCGGCGCTTCTTTGCATTTCACCACCTTAGATTTTCGCGTACAGCGGTAGTAGGTGTAGAGGTGAATATTGCCGTTCTTCTGGTGCTTTTCTTTCTTCTCGGCCGTGATGCTCATACCGCAGGAGCAGTGGAGCAGACCGCAATACGGGCTCGGATCATCCTTAATATCCGGTACGCGACCGCGACTATGCAGAACAGTATTCGCCTTGTCATATAGCTCTTTTGAAACGAGCGACTCGTGCGTACCCTCGTACACTTCGCCCGCGTAGCGGAAGTGACCATAATAAAAAGGATTTTGCAGGAAGAAAGAAATTTGCGAAATGTGAATGCGACGATTGCCTTTAGACAACACGCCGGCTTTCTCAAGCATCGTGGCGAGACTGTCTAAAGTGTCTTTGCCGGTCGCATACCGCTCAAAAATTTCCCGAATGAGCTTCGCATTTTTGCGATGCGTCTTGATAGTCTTCGTACTCGGGTCGTTCAAATATCCGAATGGCGCGAGGCCGGGATAGATACCCTGACGCGCTTTCTGTCGTAGCCCTCGCGAAGTGTTCGCACTCAACTGGCGAATGTACTCATTCGCCATTCCAAGTTCAACGGACATCATCAACACATTGTCGTTGGGGAAGTGAGAGCGGTCATGAGTTTGAATATGACGAATGACACCTTGTTGCAGGAGCCACTGTATCTGTCCGCCGTCTACTGGATTACGCGCGAGCCGATCAATTTTCCAGCAAATAATCCCTTGTGCTTCGCTCTTTTGTATTCGCCCCATCATCTCGCCGAATATCGGACGCCCCGGCATCTTTGCCGAGCGTTTTTCAACGAATACCTCAACGACGTTGAGTTGTTCGCGCTTGGCGAGCGCATGCAATTCCGCCAACTGCGACTCGATAGACAAAATCTGTTTGTCTTCGACATCAGTGCTTTTGCGAGCGTAAAGAAAATATTTGTGCATAAATCTTAAATGGCCGTCCCGGTGCAACCAACTCAAGTCTCCTTGAATTGTCCGGGACGGCCATTAAAAAAGGCGACTTACTGAGTTGGTTGCGTTGTTAGTATAGCACGCAAGCACGAACCCTTCTTTTTTGTATAATGATAGGTATGAGCCTTGTTCAGTTCATAAACAAGGGAAACTTGAGAATTGCCCGCGAGAACATGGGCATAATTCCACAGGCGGCGTCCAAAAAAATAACGACGTCGGGTAAAGATGTCGTTACTGAGTGGGAGAAGGGGGCATCGCTGCCGACGTGGTCTCAGGTAACGAAACTTTCCGCGTTGTATAACGTGCCGGAACTCCTATTCTTCGCGAAAGAAAATCTCCAAAGAAATAAGACCATTCCCGATTACCGAATTGGAGTCGATCAGAAGAGCGACGAGAAAGTGAAGAAGCTAATCAACCTTGTTGTGACAAGACAGAAATGGATTGAAAGACAACTAAGGGATAGTGGTGCTCAAAAAAATAAATTACAAGGTACCGGTAGACATTTATCGTCGCCAAAACAACTTGCGGAGTTCATCTCTGAGAAGCTAGGTATAAACATTTCAGAAATGAAAGAAATATCCGCGCGTAAAGATGCTCTCGATTACCTAATCGAGAAAGCCGAAGAGGGCGGAATATTTGTCGGAAAGACAATCGCATATCATTACATCAAGGTTGATGATATGCGCGGTTTATTTGTATCAAACGATTATTGTCCTTTCATTGTGTTAAATCGCAAAGATACGTTGTCAGCACAAATGTTTTCTTTTGCGCACGAACTAGCTCACTTTTTCAGAAGAAGTGATGCAGTTTCCAATTCACTCGATTTCAGAAATACAGAGAGAAACATAAATCCAGAGGAGATCTTTTGCAATAAGGTTGCCGCTGAACTTCTTTTACCAGAGCGAGATTTCGTTAAGGATTTTTACAACAAATCTGATATCAATGCAATTTCAGATCTTTATAAAGTCAGTCCGCTTTCCGTTTTCTATCGTCTCAAAGAATTGGGTAAAATTCGCAACGATCTACAGTCCAGTTTGGAGCGAGAAATCCAGAAAGAAATGGACGAGAATTTGCGAATCAAAGCGGAGAAAGATAAAGCAAAGAATGGAGGCAATTATACAAATAACATGCGAGACTCGAACGGCTCGCTATATAACCGTATCGTCCAGAGTTCCTATTTAGAAAATAGGATTGGCTATGTAGAGGCGGCAAACTTACTTAGATTTTCTCCTGAAATGGTATGAATCCCCCAGAAGATAAGAGGGTATACATCTTGGACACTAACGCGTTGATTCAGTTTTCACTGTGGTTGCCTATAGATTTGAATAAGACTTTCTGGACAAAGTTTGAAGAATCGCTTAACAAGGGAGAATGGGTATTATTGGACGTTATGGTTGATGAAATAAAATTTGGCAATGATGGATTGAAAAAATGGTGTGATAGACAAAAGCAAAAAGGACTGATGCGGAGCATCACAGACGACCCCCGCAATCGGGGCGCGGAAATAAACAATACCTACAAAATGATTGACGACGTTACCGGAAAATCTACTGGTGACACGTACCTTATCGCCTATGCCGAAGCAAATAAACTTGTAGTGTTTTCACGCGAAGCCCCACGAAAAGGTAACAGGGATTTGTATAAAATTCCAGATGTTTGCAAGGCACTGAATGTTGAACAAATATATAAACCAAGAGAATTTCTCGAAGCCATAGGCTATAGAAACTAAAAGGGAGCTTCGCTGGTTTCAGACCCGCCAGCGAAGGGGTTGGTGCGCGCACGGGAGGGTGGGGCAAGCACACTACAAGAATTCGTATTCGCATTCCCCTCCAAAAAATCCTTCCTCCAAAAATTTTCGGATTTTGTATTTCTGAACCTCCCTCACGCGCGCGAAGCGCGCGGAAATGCGCATTCCCCCTATGCGGCGCTCCGCGCCGCGAAATTTTCAGACGGCGAAATTCCTTTGAGTTTGATTCTGGAGTCCCTATTAAACTCCGTTAGAACCTATTTCGCCCAACACCCGACCCAATGATTACTCGCACCTCGCATAGCCTCGGTGCTCGCCCCGCTCGCGTCTCCCGCCTTCGTCTGACTTCGGCGGGGCGCAGCGCGGGGCCGC
>DATKTL010000004.1:0-5570 GCA_035531095.1 Minisyncoccota bacterium
ACGAATAAAGACGCCGATGCGCTCGCTTCGTGCGACGATGTGGTGCTCGTGTGCGGCCGCTACGAGGGCATCGACGAGCGCGCGAAGAAGATCCTCAAGACGCTTGCGCCGATCAAGGAATATGCGGTGGGCGAAGCGGTCTACACCGGCGGGGAAGTGCCCTCGCTCGCCATCGTCGACGCGGTTACGCGTCGACTCCCGGGCGTGCTCGGTAAGGATGTGTCGGTGGAGGAGCGCCGCATCGCTTCGAGCGCGGTCTACACCCGCCCCGAAACCATTTCATACAAAGAGAAGGATTATAAAGTCCCGAAGGTCCTCCAGACCGGCCATCACGCCAAGATTGACGAGTGGCGTAAGGAGAAGTAATACTGCGGACAGTGTGTTCAATGTTCGAAATGAACGCAGTCTGACTGCTATCAATTCTGCTATCAATTTCCCGAAATCCTCCAAATAGTCCTTGTTCAAATCTCACTATAATTTCCGACCGGAAAAGATAGTGAGATTCCAGACCGGTCATCACGCAAACATTGACAAATGGAGAGAAAGTAAGTAATATACAAGTAACGTCGCTTGTTCATTCCCATCTTGGCATGCAGGTTTGCGGCGTTACTGCGGGCCCAAGGAGAAATATTGTGTATAGACTTATTCTGTCCGAGTCGGACAATCCGCGTTCCCGTTCCTTGCTAGAAGACCGTACATTGATGCAACAACAGAAAGTCAAGATCTACAGCATGAGAATCGAGAGTGAAAACAAGAAGAGAGGTTTGATTTTCGTTTTCAGAACGACTTCCAAAGACTTGTTTTTGCGTCTTGGTTCTATGACTCCGGATACGCAACTCGATTTTGCATGGTTGTTTTATCTCGAGATGAGTCGAGAAGGGTGCAACGAAATTTTGTTTTCGACCGACGCGGACGCGCACGATGCAATTCTGGTCACCCGCACGATTGTTAAGGGTATCCCGGACAAGACTAATCCGATCGTGACATTAACGATCTCCCCTGCGCATTAAAATCATGAGCCGCCCCGGAACATCGGGGCGGTTTTGTATTGTCCCCAGACCACCGGCTGGGCTTGCGCTCGGGAGGGCGGGGAAAGTAGGGAAGTCAGACTTCGCTACTTGTTAAATCTGGTATCCATAAAATCTGCTATAGCAGGAAGTCATGGATAGTTAGTAATGTTCGTAAAACCTTAATTCACACGGTCGTAGGAATAAGGTTTTCGATTTTGTGTTCCGATGATCCTCCAGGCCGGCCACCACGCGAATATTGACAAGTGGCGTGAAAAGAGGTAGTATGTTTTTAGACTCGGGATTCGCCTGAGAGTGAGGAGTTTGCAATGATTACAACTGTGCAAGAAGGAATCGAACAATACAAAATTGCGCTCATATCTTTTCTCGAACAACACGAGAAAATGATGGAACGGGCCGCTGAGAAAAAAGCGGGCGACTTGTCTCTTCCGTCTGGTTTTTATGACGTTGAAAGGATGGGTATACGCTGCGAGGGTATGGCAGAAGTCCTCGGCCTCAGCAAGGAAGAGAAGGTCTCTATTCGCAAAGAATGTGAAGAGCTCATAGCCGTATGATTGGTTCAACTGTTTGCCGCCCCAGAATGTCGGGGCGGTTTTGTTTTGTCCACAGAGGGCTTGCGCTCGGGGCGGGGCGGGTGGTACACTCTGGGCACAAGATACGACTGAGTAACGGAGGGCGGGGCAGACTCAATACGGGAACCGAATAAACGCAAGAGCGAAAGCGGACTGTGTCCGCGCGTTTGCATTTTATATTATTACCTCACCGCGACACCACATGCTTAAAAACATCGTCCAGAAGACCTTCGGCGCCTACCAGGCACCCTCCGTCCCGTTCCCGGATTTCGTGGGCCACCAGCGCGACTCGTTCAACTGGCTCATCAAGGACGGTCTCATGGAGCTCTTCAAAGAGTTCTCGCCGATTACCGACTACTCGGGCAAGAAGTTCGAACTCCAGTTCGAGAGCTTCGAGATAGGCGAACCGAAGTTCGACGAAGCGTTCGCGCGCGAGAATGCGCGCACCTATGAGGCGCCGGTCAAGGCGACCGTGAAGCTCGTCAACAAGACGTTCGGTTCCGAGAAGACGCAGGAGATCTTCCTCACCGATGTGCCGATGATGACGCCGCACGGCAGCTTCATCGTCTCCGGCGTGGAACGCGCTATCGTCCCGCAGCTCGCTAGGAGCTTCGGGGCTTTCTTCGTATCCGAGCTCATCCGCGGCAAGGCATTCTTCGGCAGCAAGATTATCCCGCTCCGCGGCGTCTGGATCGAGATCGATTCCGAGGCGGACGGAGCGATCTTCATGAAGATCGACCGCAAGCGCAAGTTCCCGATCAGCCAGATCCTCACGGTCTTCGGCGGCGGCCTCGGCGAGGCGGTGCTGAAGCATTTCGAGAAGGACCCGCTCGCGAAAGCGGCGATGCAGGCCACGCTCGCGCACGACGAAGCGAAGTCGATCGAGGAGGCATACGTCGAGATCCACCGCCGCATGCGCGATGGCGATCTCGCGACCCCCGAGAACGCGAAGAACTTCGTGCAGTCGCTCTTCTCGACTGAGCGCTACGACCTGGGCAAGGTGGGCCGCGCGCGCCTCAACTCGCGCTTCGGTCTGCCGACCACCGAGAAGGCACTCGAGAAGCGCACGCTCGTGCTCGCAGACTTCGTCCGCATCATCGGAGAGATAGTGAAGCTCAATGCCGATCCCTCGGCTCGCCCGGACGACATCGACCACCTCGGCTTCCGCCGCGTGCGTTTCGTCGGCGAGCTCCTGCAGTCGCGCATGCGCGTCGGCATGAGCCGCATGAAGCGCAACATTCAGGATCGCATGTCGACAATCGAGAGCGAGACCACGCTCCCGATGGCGCTCGTGAACCCGCGCCCGTTCCATGCATCCGTGCACGAGTTCTTCACGGCCAACCAGCTCTCGCAGTTCATGGATCAGCAGAACATCCTCTCCGAGCTCGAGAACATGCGCACCTTCTCCGCGCTCGGTCCCGGCGGCCTCACACGTGAACGCGCCGGCTTCGAAGTGCGCGACGTGCACCCGTCTCACTACGGCCGCCTCTGCCCGATTCACACGCCGGAAGGCCAGAACATCGGCCTCATCCTCCACATGGCGACTCATGCGCGCGTGAACGACTTCGGCGTCATCGAGACTCCGTACGTCCGCGTGAAGGGCGGCAAGGTGACCGACGAGATTGTTCACTTGAACGCGCTCGATGAAGAGCTCGAATACGTCGCACACGGCGCGACCCAGCTCGATGCGAACGGTCGCATCGCGCTCGAACAGGTCGAGGCTCGCTACAAGGGCGACCCGATCATCGTCCCGCGCGAGATGATCACGCTCATGGACGCGTCGACGTACCAGATGTTCTCGGTGGCGACCTGTATGATTCCGTTCGTCGATCACGACGACGCGATCCGCACACTCATGGGTAGCAACATGCAGAAGCAGGCGACACCGGTCCTCATCCCCGAGGCACCGCTCGTGGCCACCGGCATCGAAGAGCCCGCCGCACGTTCAACCGGCCGCCTCGTCCTCTCGCAGGAAGCAGGCGAAGTGACCTATGTCGACGCGCGCAAAGTCGTCGTTGAAAACAAAGAAGGGAAGAAGAAGGACTACCCGCTCCAGGGCATTACACAGACGAACCAGAACTCGACCTTCATGCAGCGCCCGTCGGTGGTGCTCGGCGACAAGGTGAAGAAAGGCGATGTGCTCGCCGACAACTCCTCGACCGACCAGGGCCAGCTCGCGCTCGGACAGAACGTCCGCGTCGCCTTCATGAGCTGGAACGGCGCGAACTACGAAGACGCCATCATCATCTCGGAGCGCCTCGTCGAAGACGCGAAGTTCACCACGGTGCACATCGAAGATTTCGAATGCGTCGTCCGCGACACCAAGCTCGGCGATGAGACCACGACGCACGACATCCCGAACGTCGGCGAGATGCGCCTCAAGAACCTCGACGAAGAGGGCGTCATCCGCATCGGCGCGGAAGTGCGCCCGGGCGACATCCTCGTCGGCAAGGTCACGCCGAAGGGCGAGACGCAGCTTACGCCGGAAGAGCGTCTCTTGCGCTCCATCTTCGGCGACAAGGCGAAGGACGTGAAGGACACCAGCCTCCGCATGGAGGGCGGCAAGCGCGGTCGCGTCATCGGCGTGCGCGTCTTCTCCCGCGAGAAGGGCGACCAGCTCGAGAGCGGCATCATCAAGAAGATCGTCGTGACTGTCGCGCAGGTGCGCAATGTGTCGGTGGGCGACAAGCTCGCCGGCCGTCACGGCAACAAGGGCGTCATCTCCCGCGTGCTCCCGGTCGAGGACATGCCGTACGATAAGGACGGCAATCCGGTCGATATCATCCTCACGCCGCTCGGCGTCCCGAGCCGTATGAACCTCGGACAGATCCTCGAGATGCACCTCGGTCTCGCGGCGCACACGCTCGGCTACCAAGCCGTCGTCCCGCCGTTCGCCGGCGCCACGCCGGACGAGATCCGCGATGAGCTCGAGAAGGCGGGCTTCGATCGCTCGGGCAAGATGCAGCTCTTCGACGGCCAGACCGGCGAGGCGTTCGCACAGACGATCGCCGTCGGGTACATGTACATCTTGAAGCTCCATCACATGGTGGAAGACAAGATTCACATGCGCTCCATCGGTCCGTACAGCCTCATCACGCAGCAACCGCTCGGCGGCAAGGCGCAGAACGGCGGCCAGCGCTTCGGCGAAATGGAAGTGTGGGCGCTCCTCGGCTACGGTGCGGCATACACGCTCCGCGAGATGCTCACTATCAAGTCGGACGACATCCAGGGCCGCTCGGCAGCCTTCGATGCGATCGTGAAGGGCGAGCCGATCAGCCACACGGGTACGCCGGCATCCTTCGCTGTCCTTACCAACCAGATCCGCGGTCTTGCGCTCGACGTCGAGCCTCTGAACCTGCCGCCGGAACCGGAAGCGTAATTTATTAATCCTGAACTCTTCTTCTATGGCATTCACCCCCCGAAAGCTTCCGCCGCGCGACACCTGGAACGGACTGCGCCTCACGCTCGCTAGCCCGGAGCGTATCCTCGCCTGGTCTAGCGGCGAAGTGACCAAGCCGGAGACCATCAACTACCGCACGCAGCGCTCCGAGAAGCACGGACTCTTCGATGAGAAGATCTTCGGTCCCGAGAAGGACTACGAGTGCTACTGCGGCAAGTACAAGGGCATCCGCTACAAGGGCATCGTCTGCGACAAGTGCGGTGTCGAGATCACTCGCTCCATCGTCCGCCGCGAGCGCATGGGCCACATCGAGCTCTGCACGCCGGTCGCGCACATCTGGTTCCTCCGCAGCGTCCCGAGCCGCATGGCGCTCCTCCTCGGCGTCTCCGCGACCGACCTCGAGAAGGTCGTCTACTTCGCCGGCTACATCGTCACGAAGATCGCCGAAGACGAGAAGAAGCGCTTGCTCGCCGAACTCGAGAGCGAATATAAGTCGAAGTACAAGTCGCTCGGCTCCGACAAGGAACGCGACGCGCTCAAGGAGAAGATGACGACGACCAGGAACGAGAT
>DATKTL010000005.1:0-11962 GCA_035531095.1 Minisyncoccota bacterium
GCGCACATAGAGGCCGGGGCGAAGCGCGTCGTCATCACCGCGCCGGTGAAGGGCGAGTCGCCCTTGGGCGCGACGGTGCTCATGGGCGTGAATGAGGATCGCATGAAGACCTGCTCCATCACGAGCAATGCCTCCTGCACGACGAACTCTGCGAGTCCGGTCATCGCCATCCTCGACGAAGCCATCGGCATCGAGAAGGCGGTGCTCTCGACCACGCATGCGTACACCGCGAGCCAGGGGATCGTCGACGGACCGTCGAAGAAGGATATGAAGGAGGGGCGCGCGGGGGCGCAGAACATCGTGCCGACCTCAACCGGCGCCGCGACGGCCGTCGCGCAGGCTTATGAATCGCTCGTCGGGAAATTCGACGGCATCTCGCTCCGCGTGCCGGTACCTGCCGGCTCCATCGCGGACATCACCTTCATCGCGAAGCGCCCGACGACGGCGGAGGAGGTGAATGAGATTCTGCGCGCGGCAGCGCAGCTGCCGCGCTGGGACGGGCTTTTCGCCGTGAGCGACGAGGACCTCGTCTCGAGCGACATCATCGGCGAGCCGATCGCGTCTATCGCGAACCTCGGCATGACGCGCGTCGTGGATGGGAACCTCGTGAAGGTGCTCGCCTGGTACGACAATGAGATGGGCTACACGGAGTCGCTCGTGAGGCATGTCCTCAAGGCTGCCAATGCCTAAGCTCTACTTCGCATCCGATCACGCCGGGTACGCGCTGAAAGCAGCGCTCATCGAGCAGATGGGCGCGCTCGGGTACGAGGTCATCGACATGGGTGCCCGCACGCTCGATCCGGAGGATGATTATCCGGATTTCGTCACGCCGTGCGCAGAGCACGTCGCGGAGGAGAATCCGCGCGGCGGAGCCGCGCGGACCTTCGGCATCATCATCGGCGGCAGCGGACAGGGCGAAGCCATGTGCGCCAACCGCATCCCCGGCGCCCGCGCGGCCGTCTTCTACGGGGAGATGAAGGTCACTGCCGCGCTCGACATCGAAGGCGGACGTTCCGAGGACGGCTTCGACCTGGTCCGGCTCGCGCGACGCCACAATGACGCGAACCTGCTTTCCATCGGCGCGCGCTTCGTCTCGGGAGCGCAAGCGCTCGAAGCAGTGCGGCTCTTCCTCGCGACGCCGTTTTCGGACGCCCCCCGCCACGCGCGCCGCCTCGCGAAGTTCTGGTAAGCAGCTTATGGCATATAGCTGATAGGTTATAGCGACCCTCAGGGGTTATGCACGTGTCTCGCTATCCGCTATGCGCTATCCGCTATATGCTAGTCACATGGGCATCATCGTCCCTGCCGTGCTCACGCCCTCTCTCGAAGACCTCGAGGAGAAGCTTGGTCGTCTCGCGCGCATCCCGTCCGTCTCGCGGATACAGATCGATGTCGTCGACGGGAAGTTCGCGACGCCGGCGTCGTGGCCCTGCACCGCGCCGCAAGAGATGATCGATAAGATCGCCCGCGGCGAGATGCTCCCCGAGCTCGACCGCATCGAGTATGAGATGGATCTCATGTGCCTCGATGCCGACCGCATCGCTGGCGAATGGCTCTCGCTCGGCGCGTCGCGCCTCACGTTCCATGCCGGAAGCGCGATGGACCTCGGGCGACTCCTCTCCTCGGCTCGAAGTCGTTACGGCGATGACTTCCTGACCTTCGGCCTCGCCATACATATCGAGAGCGATCTCTCGCTCATCGAGCCGCACCTCGGCATGATCAGCTATGTGCAGTTCATGGGCATCGCGACCATCGGCCGGCAGGGGCAGCCGTTCGACCGCCGTGTCCTCGAGAAGATACGCGCGTTCCGCTCACAGCACCCGGAGATACCCGTGCAAGTGGACGGCGGCGTCTCGCTCGATTCTGGAAAGGAGCTCCTCGCGCTCGGCGTCTCAAGCCTCATCGTCGGCTCGGCGATACTGCGCGCCACCGACCCGGCAGCTGAGGTGGCGAAGTTCGAAGCGCTTGCGACGCCGTTCGGGGTCTAACGTGTGCGGTATACTACATCCATGGCACTCACCGACACCGAGACCCAGAAGCTCGAATCGCACGCGCGAGAAATACGCGAGACTATTGTAAGCATGCTCGTCGCCGCCGGGAGCGGGCACACCGCCGGCCCCTTGGGCATGGCGGACATCTTCACGGCGTTCTATTTCAATATCCTCAATCACGATCCGAAGAATCCTAGCTGGCCGGAGCGCGATCGCATCATGCTCAGCAACGGCCATATCGCTCCGGTGCAGTACGCAGCGATGGCGCACGCGGGCTATTTCCCGGTAGAAGAGTGCCTCACGCTTCGCAAATTCGGCAGCCGGCTGCAGGGGCATCCGGAGCGCATGCGGCTCCCGGGCCTCGAGACGACGTCCGGCCCCTTGGGCGAGGGCCTCTCGCAAGCGGCGGGCATGGCGTACGCATTCAGGATGGACGGCACGAAACAGCGCGTCTACTGCCTCATGAGCGACGGCGAACAGGAGGCGGGGAACATCTGGGAGGCGGCGATGTTCGCCGGGAAGAACAAGCTCCACAACCTCACGGCGGTCATGGACCGCAACAACATCCAGATCAACGGCATGACGGAAGACGTGATGCCGCTCGAGCCGATTGCGGATAAGTACCGCGCGTTCAACTGGCACGTCATCGAAGTGGGCGGTCACGACTTCGCGGCTTTCATCGCGGCGGTCGACGAGGCGAAGGCTATCTACGAGAAGCCGACCCTCATCATCGCGCACACGATCCCCGGCAAGGGCGTCCCGGAGATAGAATTCGATTATCACTGGCACGGCAAGCCGCCGACCGCAGAGGAAGCGAAGCGATTCTTAAAGGAGATCCGCACGATGGGCGGCCGCGTCCCGCACGAATATGCTTAACCTCTCCGCAAAACTATCCGCAAAGGTATTCGCGGATGATATCGAGCAGGCGCCGACCCGCGACGGGTTCGGCAAGGGCGCGACGGAAGCGGGGAAGGCAGACTCACGCGTCGTCGTGCTCTGCGCCGACCTCGCCGAGAGCACGCGTGCGGAGTGGTTCCAGAAGGAATTCCCCGACCGCTACGTTGAAGTCGGCGTCGCCGAGCAGAACATGGCGGCGCTCGCGAGCGGCATGGCCGCAGCCGGGAAGATCCCCTTCATCGCGAGCTATGCGGCATTCTCCCCGGGCCGCAACTACGAGCAGATCCGCACCTCCGTCGCTCTGAACGAGCGGCCGGTGAAGGTGTGCGGCATGCATGCCGGCGTCTCGGTCGGCCCGGACGGTGCGACGCATCAGATGCTCGAAGATATCGGCCTCATGCGCATGCTCCCGGGCATGACCGTCATCGCTCCGGGAGATGCCGAGGAGGCGCGGAAGGCAGTCATCGCGGCCGCGCAGACTGACGGCCCGGTGTACCTGCGCTTCGGCCGCTCGGCGACGCCGGTCTTCACGACGAGCGACACGCCGTTTCAGATAGGGAAGGCGCTTACCCTCTGGGAAGGAGAGTCGCCGCAAGTCGCGATCCTCTCGACCGGCGCGCTCTCTTATGCGGCGCTCTCCGCCGCGCGCACGCTCGCCGACGAGGGCATCTCGTCCATCGTACTTCACGTGCCGACGGTGAAGCCGCTCGATGAAGAGGCGATACTCGCCGCCGCACGGGCAGCCGGCCGCGTCGTGACGATCGAAGAACACCAGGCAGCCGGCGGCTTCGGCAGCGCGGTCGCGGAACTTCTCGCACGGGAGCATCCCGTAGCGATGACGATACTCGGCGTACAAGACCGGTTCGGGCAATCAGGCGAACCGGAGCAGCTTTTGGCATACTATGGGCTCGACGCGGCGCATGTCGCAGCGGCTGCGCGGAAGCTCGCGGCATCTTGAATAACGTGAAAGATACCGTCAACACGTATTTCGCCGTCCTCCTCATCACCATCGTGGGAGCTGGTGCGGCCCTGGTCATCGTCCACGTCTCCTATTCGAACATGCTGTCCGTCACGGGCAGCGAGGCGCAGTATGCGGCGCTCGAGCGATCGATCCTGAAGCAATAGGCTCTGAGGATTCCGTTCGTCCTCCGCGCTCGCCTTGGAAAACGCAAAGGCGCGTGGTCGGCTGAAGTCAGACTTCAGCCGACCGCGCGCCTGCAGCTTTCAGAACGGCGCGACCGCGTAGCCCGCCGGCGCGTGTGCGAGATAGTCCTCAAGCTTCTCGCGCGAGAGGAGGCCTTTCTGTGCGCCGATCTCCTGCACCACGCTCATGGAGTTCACCGGCCCCCAGGCGAGCGCCTCGCGAAGCGGCTTGCCGAGCGCGAGCGCGATGACGACGGTCGAGGTCATCGCATCGCCGGCGCCGGTACGGTCGATAGGCGCTTTCGGGTCGGGGTACATCGGCACGGTGAGCATCTCGGTCCCGTCTGAAGCGCAGGCGCCGTTCGGACCGTCCGTGATGAGGACGGTCTTCGGACCGAGCGCGTGCATCTCCCGGAGGAGCGTCTTCACATCAGTCTCGCCGAGCCCGAGGATACGCTCGGCCTCCTCCTTGTTGCAGGCGAAGAACTCGGTCGCCGCATAGAGCTTCGCGAGCCGCTCTTTGCCCATCGTCATCTGGAACGTGCCGGGCTGGAAGGCGAGCTTGGTCTCCGGATGCGCTGCGAGCCAGGCGGCGAGGTCGTCATGAAATGCCTCGGCGTTCTCGCCGGTGGAGGAGAGGTAGATCCACTTCGGCGCGACGAAGCCCGGGGGGATGAGGTACGGGTATGCCTGGTGCTTGATGAGGATGGTGCGCTCGGCGTTGAACATGAGCACATAGTGATGGTTGGTCGGGAGGCCGTCGTTCACCGCGACGTAGCTCGTGTCGACGCCTTCTTTCGTGAAGGTCGCGAGGATCTCTTCGCCGAAGCGGTCACGGCCCACATTCGAGACGAACCCGGCGGAGAGGCCGAGACGCGCCGCAGCGACCGCGGCATTGGCGGCATTGCCGACGCCCGGTACGAGCTCGGAGAATTCGTAGGGGATCTTGTCGCCCCATTTCATCGAGATGGTGCAGTTCTCGTTATTAATATCGCAGTGGATCTGCGCCTCTTCTAGTTTGATAAATTCATCGACAGTCGTGTCGCCTATCGCAATAAAATCGAGGGATGAGGAATGAGGGGTGAGGGGTGAGTCCATACACATCGTATTGTATACCTCATACCTCACACCTCAAACCTCGTGTCGTGTTAACATTCGCTTATGAATGATCTCGCCGCGACCGCTCGTTCGCTCTTCGCTCCGGGCAAGGGGCTTCTTGCCGCGGACGAGAGCGTGCACACGGCGACCACGCGTCTCGCGTCCTATGGCATCGCGACCGGCGCCGAGATGCGCCGGCAGTATCGCGATCTCTTCTTCGGCGCGGACGGCATCGAGCAGTACCTCTCCGGCATCATCCTCTTCTCAGAAACGCTTCTCGAGAAGGGAAACGATAAGAAATTATTCCCCGCGTCGCTCGCCGCGCGCGGCATCATGCCGGGCGTGAAGGTGGACGGCGGCACCGAGCCGATGAGCGCGAGCTCGGAGGAGCTCATCACGCAGGGCTTGCTCGATCTCTCCGAACGTCTCGCGGCGTATCGCTCGCAGGGAGCGGCCTTCACCAAGTGGCGAGCGGTCATACGCATCGACGGCGACCGTCTGCCGACCGCGACCGCGATACATGAGAACGCGAAGCGTCTCGCGAGCTATGCGAAAGAGGTGCAGAGCGCCGGCATGGTGCCCATCCTCGAGCCGGAGGTGCTCTATGAAGGGAAGCATAGCCGCACGCGCGCCCGCGCGGTCTTGACCGAGACGCTCGGCACGGTGTTCTCGGTCCTCGACGAGCATGCGGTCGATCGCGCGAGCGTCATCCTCAAGACGGCGATGGCGCTCTCCGGGAAAGAGAGCGGCAAGAAGGACACGCCGGAAGAGGTCGCCGAGGATACGCTCGCCGCACTTATAGAGAGCGTACCGCCGCAGATCGCTGGCATCGTCTTTCTCTCGGGCGGACAGACGCCGGACCAGGCGACTGAGAATCTGCGGGCGATAGCCGCACGCGCGCGAGAAGTTTCCGCGCCGTGGCCGCTCACGTTCTCCTACGCGCGTGCCCTCCAGGAAGAGGCCCTTGAGCTGTGGAGGGGGGAAGAGGCGAACGTGCCCGCGGCCCGCGCGGCCTTCCTCGCTCGCCTCGCCAAAGTCTCCGCGGCGCTTGGGTGATTGCTTTCCTCCGCGTTTTCCAGTATATTCGGCTACATGCTTACTCTCGCAGCTGAGAAACGCGATATCGCCGCCGCGACCCTGTCGTCGTTGCGCGCTGCAGGCTCTATCCCTGCAGTCGTCTATGGCGCGCACCAGGAGGCGATGCCGATCACGGTCGATGCGAAATCGTTCGCGAAGGTCCTCGGCGAGGCTGGCGAGGCGACTATCGTCTCGCTCTCGGGCCTCGGTGCCGCGCTCCCGACCCTCATCCATGATATCGATCGCGACCCGGTGAACGGCCGCACGCGCCACGTCGATTTCTATGCAGTGACCAAGGGCGAGAAGGTCCAGGTCGCAATCCCGCTTACGTTCGTGGGTGAATCGGCGGCGGTCGAGGCCGGCGCGAATCTCGTGAAGGTGCTCCACGAGATCGAGGTGAAGGCGGACCCGATGAATCTCCCGCACGCTATCGAAGTCGATCTCGCGGCGCTCGCGGAGGTGAACGATCAGATCCACGCGAAGGACCTCGTGCTCCCGAAGGGGGTCGATCTCGCGGTGGAGCCGGAAGAGGTCGTGGCGCTCGTGCAGGCCGTCGTCGAGGAGAAGGAAGAGGCCGCGCCGGCAGACATCGCCGCGATAGAAGTAGAGAAGAAGGGCAAGGAAGAGGCGGCTCCCGAGGCCGCGGCATAACCGCTTTCTCGCGTGCTAAAATGACCCGACATGCGTCGGTTTTTTTATTTCCTATGCGGGCTTGCGTGCGTACTCGCGCCTTCGTTCGCGTCCGCGCAGGATGCGGCGCAGGCGGTGAATGCGCGGCAGCAGCAGCTCCAGGACCAGCTGAGCTCGATCGAGAGCCAGATTGCCGCACAGCAGCAGCTCCTCGATGTCGCCCAGAATCAGCACCAGACGCTCCAGACCCAGATCGACGCGTTCAATGCGGAAATAAGGAAGACACAGCTCCAGATACAGGCGATCAACCTCACCATCACGCAATTGAACGGGAACATCGATACGCACAACCAGACGCTCTCGCAGCTTTCGGCGCAGCTCGATGCCGAGAAGGAGTCGCTCGCGCAGATCATGCGGCAGACGCAGATGCTCGACGACTACTCGGTGGTCAGCGTGGCGCTCGGCTCACAGGATGTTTCGGGCTTCTTCAGCGACCTCGATGCGTTCACCTCCATCAAGAGCTCGCTCGCCGATTCGTTCAATCAGATCCAGACGACTAGTTCTTCCACTGAGGCGGAGAAGGAAGCGCTCCAATCGAGGCTCGCCGAGCAAGAGCAGCTGCGGACCGTCGCACAGCTCGCGAAGCAAGCCGTGCAAGCGCAGGAGAGCGATAAGCAGAAACTCTTGGCTCAAACGAAAGGCATCGAAGCGAACTATCAGAAAGTCATCGCAACGAATCAGAAGACGGCCGCGCAGATCCGTTCCGAGCTCTTCATGCTGCGCGATACGGCGGCGATACCGTTCGGCACGGCGCTCACGTATGCCGAGGCGGCCGAGCGCGCGACCGGCACGCGCGCGGCCGTGACCCTCGGCGTGCTGAAACAGGAGACGAACCTCGGCGAGAACCTCGGCACCGGCACGTGGCGCGTCGACATGGCGCCGAACCGCGATCAGCCGGTCTTCGTCTACATCACGCAGACGCTCGGCCTCGACCCGGATAAGATGCCGGTCTCGAAGAAGCCGTGGTACGGCTGGGGCGGGGCGATGGGGCCGGGGCAGTTCATCCCGTCGACCTGGGTCTGCTACGGCGGCTTCGTGAATACGCAGACGGGCACCTGCTCGCCGCCTTCAGGCGCGGGGCTCTCGTTCTGGCAGGGTCCGTGGAAATACGTCGCGAGCAAGGATCGCGTGCGGACGCTCCTCGGCGCGAGCGTGCCGAGCAATCCGTGGAGCGCGCAGGTGGCCATCATGGCGACCGCGATGCTCATGGCCGACAACGGCGCGGGCACGCAGACGCCGGCCGCCGAGCGGCTCGCGGCGCTCCGGTACTTCGCAGGGTGGACGCATGCCAATAATCCCGCGTACGCCTTCTACGGCGACGGGGTGATGGAATTCGCTTCGCAGTTCCAGGCTGACATCAACCAGCTGAACGGTCTCTGACCTCGGGCGGGTTATCAACACGCGAGGGAAGTCCTCGCGGGGAAGGGATGGCCAGGAGTATATACTGAAGCGAGCTAACACCTACCCTGCGCCATGGAAACAAAAACCAGCATGAAGGCAATATCCCTTTCGGTCATAATCGCATTCCTCGTCGGCGCGATCGCCGCGGCTTTTGCAGATCCGTACTTGCCCGCCGCGCTCAGTAATACGCAGAAGGGGTATCAAGCCGGCTTCGGCGCAGCGAAGACGCTCGTCGAGAACAGCAGCCTCGGCGGTTTCTTCACGGCGACGCCCATTGTTCGAGCGCTTTCCGGTAACGTTACGATGATACGCGGGGACCAGATCACTCTCCGTGTACATTCACTGAACCCGTTTGATGATCCTGCGCTTATGGATCGTATCGTGGTTGTAGATGCCTCAACTACCGTGGCAAAGATCGCTCAGAAAAACCCTACAGCCTACCAAGCGGAGCTGGCAGCGTTCATGAGCGCGCAGAAGACGGCGACCACCACCGGCGTGCTTCCTGTGGCAACGATTATCACGCCGGCACGCTTGTCGGATATTGCTGTCGGTGATTCTCTCAACGTGGTCTCGGCGGTCAATATAAAAACTATGGAAAAGTTTGTGGCACAAAGCATCCAGATCCTGCCACCGACCTCTTCGGTAGCTCCTGCGTTATAGCGGTCATATCTATGCATTCCATTCTCTCACGCTCGAATCTCCGTACCGTGGCCTTTTCCCTGGCATGCGTCGCGTCGATATTTTCCCTCGGTGGGATGAGAGCTGAAGCGGCGTCCTTGACGTGGACGCATTCGTCCCCTGTTCAAACGTGTACGCAAGCATATCAAATGTGGACATATCAAGGGCAATCGGGATTGTACTATGGAGTTGCCTACGCGTATGGAAGCGGCATGTGGGACTCGACCACTCCAGGCTTCCAGATCGGATGGGCTGTGGATGACCCGGTCAACGGCGGGTGGATGCCCATGCCCTCGGGATATACAGCTCTCCCTGACCCGAATTATATTCCCGGTTGGTCATATGGTACCGGATATGTGGCGTGCAGCCCGATAACGTATGCTGTCGATGCGACATTCGCTGCAAGTGATGATGGCGTAAGCGGCGGCGTATATGCTCCGGGGGCTCCCGTCAGCGTCTCTCTTGCTGCCTGCTCCGGCGACTGTTCCGGAGGTGGAAACAGAGGGGTCTGGCAGGGCGGTTATACGCCGCTTAACGTTGTCAACAAGTTCATCAGTGACATCTTCGGGGGCGGTGGCGGACCGCCGGCCGTCGGCGTCGGCGCGGATTTTAACAATCTACCTTCCACTTCGGGACAGAGCTTCAATGGCGGTCAGTTTAATTACTGTGACGGCTCTGGTTCAAGCTCATGCACCCGTTCTTTCTATGCGCCGACTGTACCAGGGTCGTATACCATCAGTCTTAACGGTTGTTTCAATGGCGGCGTCCAAGTTGTCAACTGCACCGCTTCGAGCATACCTTTCACAGTCGCTTGTCCTGCGGGGCAGACGCCGAGCGCAGACGGAAAGAGTTGTGCGGCACCTGCTTCCTGTACGTACTCAGGGAATCTCGCGTGGGGCGCCGGCTGTTCCGCGAATGTGAATACGACGGCGCCAAGCGGCCAATCGACGACTGTCACTAATACAGCGCCAGGCTATGCCGGTTCAGAACAATACTCCTGCACGAACGGCAGCTGGGCAGGGCCGACGAATGCTTCCTGTACGGTTTCTTCTACGGTCGCGTGGACTAATTATTGCACCGGCGGCAACGACGTGAACGGGAACAATTGGCAGATCTGGGCGTATAGCAATCAGACGCCGATCGGGTACAAGTACGTCGGGCCGGGCACCGCCGCGAACGGCTGCGCCGCTCCGGTGAGTCCGGGTTCCTGCACCTTCTCGGGGACTCTTTCGTGGGGTGCCGGCTGCGCGGCCAATGTGAATGCGGCGGCGCCGGATGGCGGAACGGTCACTGTCACGAACACCGCATCCGGCTATAGCGGCTCAGAGCAATACTCCTGCTCGAGCGGGGCATGGGCGGGGCCGGCGAATGCTTCCTGTTCGGCGTTCACGCCGGTAAACATCGTGCAGCCGCAGAATCCGACGCAAAACCAAACACCGCAAACACAGACGCAGCCGCCGGCCCAGGTCTGCAATGCCGATGCCGGCGCGTCATGCCCGTCCGCTCCGAACTTCTGCGGTCAGACCACGACTGGCACGTACTCGTGCACCGGCGTGTGCTCGGCGTCGACGCCATCGGACTCTCTCTGCCCGCCCCCGACGGTCTCTATCTCTGCCAGCTCGCTCCGCGTGCAGTCAGGGAAGTCATCGACCATCTCGTGGAGCAGCACCTATGCGAAGAGCTGCACCGTCACGAAAAACGGTGTCGCATGGCAGAGCGGCCTCGATTCCACCGGCACCCTTGACCCGCGGATCACGACCCAGTCCGTCTATCAGCTTTCCTGCACCGGCCCCGGCGGCTCTTCATCGGCTCAAGCGACCGTGAACGTGGTGCCGACGTATCAGGAATTCTAAAGACCGCTCCTTGCGGCCCGGTCGCCCTTATCAACATCTGTGTATGCTTATCGATGAAGCGGGAGCCTCGGGCGGGTATACTCTCGGTAGGTAGCGTAAACCATTTACTATGAAAACAACTTCTCTCGCCATCGGTATCGCGCTTCTCGTCGGCATCGTCATAGGCATCATCGCCGACCCCTATCTGCCCGCTTCCTTGAACAATTCTCAGAAGAATTACCAGGCCGGCTTCGATGCCGCGAAGACGCTCGTCGCGAGCAGCAGCGTCGGGGCCATGTTCAACACGCCCGCCGATGCCCGCACGCTCTCGGGCACGGTCACGGCCATACAGGGCGATACTCTCACGCTCCGCGTCGGCATGACGGATCCCTTCGGCGACCCTGCGCTCGCGAATCGCACGGTTACGGTCGATGCATCGACGACTATCGTGAGGCTTAGTGTGCAGCCCGGTTCCCCGGTGCCTGCGACCGGGAAGGGCGCGATACCGACTCCTCCTCTGTTCACGCAGACGCCTGTGAGCCTCTCCGGCATCATCGTCGGCGATCCGCTCACCGTCACGGCCGCCGAGAACATCGCGACCGTGAAAGAGTTCACCGCGACCGAGATCCAGATACAGGCGCAAGCGCTATCTTCTGTGTCGTCGACCGTAGCGAAATGATGAAGATAACCCGCTCGCTCTTCATAGCTTCCGTGCTCTTCCTGGCGATGCCGGATGTCACTTTCGCTGCGCAGCAGCTCTACAGTACGCCAGGCACCTACTATTTCACCGTTCCGACAGGTGTCACAAGCATCACGGCATACGTCATCGGCGGTGGGGGCGGCGGGGGAGCGGAAGCAGGTTGGGGAGACAGCAATGCTGGCGGCGGCGGCGGTTCAGGAGGATTTTATACAATATCAGGTCCAGTCAATGGCGGTGCTGTTATTACAGTCGTTGTCGGTGCGGGAGGCACCCGCGCGACTTGGACATATAATGGGAACTATATGTACCCCTGCAATCAGGCAGGAACTACTTCAGGTAACGAAAATGGCAATCCAGGCGGCACTTCAAGTATTTCAGCAAACGGGTCGACCATAGCATCTGTCACCGGTGGACAGGGAGGGAGGGGCGCCATAACTGATATTGCCGGCAGCGGC
>DATKTL010000006.1:0-23867 GCA_035531095.1 Minisyncoccota bacterium
GTCTCGGCGGCTATCGGCATCGTATTCGGGTGGTATCCCGCCCGCCGCGCAGCGAACCTGAACCCCATCGACGCCCTGCGCTATGAATAAAAACCGGTCCCGAAGCGTAGTAGAGATATAACCAAATAATACATATGCATACTCAGAAGAAACTCGTGACCACCGGCGTCATCGCTCTCGTTATCGGCGCCGGTGTCGGCTATGCCGGTGCCGGCATGCTCAACCGGCCGGCAGCCGCACCGTTCGCGCGCGGCAATTGGAACGCGGGAGGCGCCGGCAGCATGATGCGCGGCGGCGCCGGAAGCGGCTTCCTCACCGGCACGGTCGTGAGCAAGGACGCGACCGGGATGACGCTCAACACCCGCGACGGCAGCTCGCACGTCGTCTTCGTCACGCCGGACACGAACGTCTCGAAGAGCGTAGGCGGAACGATCGCGGACGTCTCGGTCGGCGCGACGGTCATCGTCTCGGGCACGACTAACAGCGACGGCAGCGTCTCGGCGAATCTCATCCAGCTGCGCCCTGCCCCGTCGCCGACAGCCGCTCCCCAGGCGCAATAACGAAATGAAAACTCCCGCCGCATATGCGGCGGGAGTTTTTTCATATCTCAGTAGAATCAGTCTCGCTTCCTGCGCCCGTACAGCCAGAGACCGCCGGCGGCGAGGATGAGAACGAGGAGTAGCCATGGCCAGACGGAGCCGAAGATGCCGGCCGCGCCGGCATCAGCCGCGGCTGCGGTCTGCGCCGTACCGGTCAGCGCCGGCGCTGCTCCCGAGGAGCTGGCGATGTCCGTCGCGCGAGCGATCGGCGCGAGCGTTGCGGCCGCGCCGCCCTTCGGCGCCGTTCGCGTCATAGAGCTCGGCGCGGTCGTCGTCGTGGCGCTCGACGTGGCCGATGCGGTGCTCGGACTGCTCGATGCGGACAACGGCGTCACCGTGACGGATCGAATCGTGACGGCAGCTGCCCCCTGAGCACCCGTGAGCGCATTATTACCCGCCGTATCATACGCGATCGAGGAACTCTGTACGGCGACGGTCGCCGTCCCTGCCGCCTGCGCGGTGAATACGATCGTGCCGAGTACCGCAGTGTCCGTAAGCCCGCCCGGGTAACCCGCCGACTTGATGATCATGCCGCCGGTCATCTGGTCATACCCGCTCTGGGTGAGCGGGATCCACGTCGGCGCGAACGTGAATGACGTCGGCGTGAGGAGGCCCGTCGGATACGAGATATCGCTCTTGATCGCCGAGAGCGTCGCGCCCGCCGGCGCGACCGAGACGACGACGCTCACCGTCTGCCCGGGAGCGACCGTCACTGTCTGCGGCGAGAGATCAAGCGTCGATGCGTATGCCGGGAGCGCCGTGCATGCGAAGGCGAGAGCTGAGATGATCAGAGACTTTTTCATGAAGGATGCTTAGGGTTAATCGATTATTCCGTCCAGTTGCCGAAGAGGATCGCGAAATCAGCAGCATTGACGACGCCGTCATGATTGAGATCGGCAGCGAGATTCGCGCCATGCTTCCCGAACGCGAACATCATGATAGCGAAGTCGCGGAAGTCGACCTTCCCGTCGTTATCGAGATCGCCGAGGACGCCGCCTGCGCCGCCGCCGGACGAGGGCGTGTTCTCATCCGTGTGCGCCGTCGGTTCGAAATCATACGTCGTGGTCGTCGCGTTGGCGCCATCGCTCATATCGATGACGAACTTGTCCACATCGCTCGTGTAGCCGACGGGGCTCGGCGAGCCGATACGGAATCCGAGCCACGAGTCCGTCACGCGCACGCGCGCCTTCGGGAAACTCGAGACGATGTCATACCACGTCCGATACACTGCCGTCTTCCTGTCGGGCCACTGCGTCGCGTTCCCGCCGTGCCCCTTAAGACCCGACCACGTCCAGAGCGCATTGCCATTCTGGTAGGCGTCGATGGCATTCCACGAGTTGAGCGTGAGGGCCTGCTGCCCGTTCTCGCTCGGCTCGTAGAGGAGCCGGTGCTGCCACGCATCGGTGCCATTCAGGTCGACATTGAACTGGAGCGACGGCGCGGCGCCGGCATTGGTCGGCTCATACAGCGAGTACTGCATCCGTTTGACGTCGGCGAGCAGCGTGCCGCTGAACTGGTACGTCGCGAGCGCGACGCGATCGGCCGGGCTTGCTCCGAGCGTCATCTGAGCACTGCCGGAGCCTGCCGGCGCGGTGCCCGGACCGGTGACGAACGATCCGAGGCTGTCGTCTATCGTATCGTTCGTGTCGCTATAGAAGAACCATTTAGCCGGGTTCGTCATCACGTCTGAGAGCGATGCTGCGAGATCGGCCGCTTGAACTGTCGTCGTAGCATACGTGTAGGTCAATGGGAGCGCAGCCATGACAGTCACCTTCACCACCGGGCTCCAAGCGCTCGTCTTGCCGTTCGAATCCTTCGCCATCACGTGGAGGTAATAGGTCCCCACCGGGGTGCCCGATGTCGTGATGTACGTCGTCGTGAGCGATGACGACGTGTACCGCGGCGCAGTGAATGCGCCGGTCGTCGTCGTCGCATCAGAAAGCGACGATTGGTACAGGTACGTCACGCCCGTGCCAGCCGATGCCGTCCAAGACACGCGCTGCAATCCGGCAACCGTCGTCGTACTGTCGTTCGCCGGCGAGGTGATGATCGGCGCTGCAAGACCTGTCGTGAAGGATGCTTGCGCACCCGGATGCCACGTACTGCCGATACGCGCCCACGCGACGTAGTAGTAGGTCGTGTTCGGCGTAATGGCCGGCATCACGCTGTGAACGCCGTTCCTAATCACGGCATTCGTCGTGAGCGATGAGAGCGACGCCGAGAAATCCGCATTCGCGGCGATCGAGCCGAAGTCCGGCGTCGAGTAGACGCCCGCCGGCATGTTCGAGATCGAGGTATCGATCGTACTGGTCGAGACCCAGAACGAATGGCCGGTCGCGCTGCTTCCGCCGATCGTGCCGTTCAAGATCGCATCGGCAGACGTGAGACCGGTCGCGGCGTCGGTCGTCACATACGCCGGCCCGACATTCACGACCGTTATCGTCGGTGCGGGATTCGCGAATTGCACATTTCCTGCCTTGTCGAAGACAGCTGCCTTTACGTCGTAGGTGCCGTCAGGGATGCCGCTCGCGTGATAGGCGAACGTGCCGGAGCCCGCATCCCACGTCGCCGGTGCCGCCTTCACGACGTAGCCGCCGGCAGACCACGGATCATGCTCGATATAGACGGCGACATGATCGACACCCGAGAGCGTATCGGTCGCCGTGCCGGTAACGTCGAATGTGCCAGTCTGTGTGCTGCCGTTTGCCGGCGCCGTGAAGTGCGCGACCGGACGCGTCTTGTCGAGGATAAGTGTCTGCTGCTGCCCGCCGCCGTACCCGGCGTTATCGCCGGCGTGGATGCGCAGCGTATAGGCGTGGCCCTCAGTGAGATTCGCCGTATGCATGGTGCATGCGGTCAACGCCGTCGTGCTCGCGGCGAGGAACGTGCTTGATGCTGTGCCGGATACGCAGCCGGAGACCCACGAATTTCCGCTCGTGATGCTCGGGTCGCGCACATCGAAGAACACGCCGCTCAGGGCGACATTATCCTGTGCGGCACCTGAAACGGCGAAGTCGCCATCCACGTACTCGGACGGTGTCGGGTCGAACTGCGCCGTCGGGCTCTGCGTATCGTAGCTGAGCGTACACGCCGGCGAGTAGTTTGACCACACGCCCGCGGCATCCCTCGACTGGACCTGGTACGCATAGGATCCGTTGCCATGTTCACCGAAGCCGTTGTCATAGTTATATTTTGTAATGTTACCCATCCAGACATTGCGCGAACTTGTCCACGCCGTCTTTGTCGTACCATCGGGATACGTTATGAGCGTGCGATGTTGCGATGCGTCTCCGCCAACATCATCCCAGACGAATTGAAGCGTCTGATCGTACACGGACTTCACCGTATCGCCGCACGAGAGCCCGCCGCCCTGATAGATGAAGCGCTCGTTCGTCGGTGCAGCCGGAATCAAATCATATACCGCATCATGTGCCTGCAGGGCCGGCATGATACGTACGTACTGATGATTCGTGTCGACAACCGTCACATCCTTCGTGGCGTCATCGACATAGATATCACCTCCGATTTCGTTTACGTGCGTACTCGAGCCATTCACGGTCAATGTGGCAGAGGTATTTGAGACGGTGCCTGAACTCAAATCAACATCGATGCCGTGCCAACCATTGTTCTTCGTGGTGATGGCATCCACCGTCACTTCTGAGCTGACGATGTTCAATCCGCTTTGACCATTATTCTGTACGGTTACCCCATTCAGCGTGATGCCGTTTGCGTTAAATACATTGATACCGTGAAGATTCGTGCCCGTGCCGTCGACAACGAGGTTGTCGACAGTAACCCCATCGCTGTCGATCCCGAGCGCAGAATTGTTACTGGTATCTGTCTTTGGGAAATGTGCAGAGAGCATGTGGCCATTGCCGTCTATCGTCACATCGTCTTGTGCGATGGTGATCTGTTTATCGGTCGTTATGTCGCTATCAAGCACGATGGTGTCTCCCTTCTGAAGGTTCGCGATGACACTATCGATATTGTTAAGCGTGGAATCTACGTGATACACCACCTTCGGCGTACCATTTACGGTATAGCCGTGCGTGGCGAGACGGTATCCGTTTATCCAGTCGACGTTCGTGCTGTAGTTAAGATTCACGTTAGTGAGAGTAAGCGTGGCGTCCGGAGCGTGGTCCGAAATGCCCCCGTTCTGGATCGTCACATTCTCGAGCATTTGCGTACCGGTCGCGTCGTTGAAATAAATCGATCCTCCCCAGTGCTGTTCATCTGCCTGGTCTTGAGAGTTCGGAATGCTGGCATATTCCGACTGATCAGTAAGGGTGTTCGGTTCGATCGTCACGTTCTTGATAGTCGTGTCGCTACCGAGCACTTCTATCGCCTTATTCGGCTCTACTTTCGGCATGAGAGTGACACCATCGATGGTCACGCCGTTGCCGAAGACGCTTATGAGATTTTGAGTACTCCAATTTCCATCGGTCGTATACCCCGTGCCATAGATGGTCGGGTTACCGGTACCTTTGATAGTGAGATTATTAACGGTGATTGGGAAATACCAGCCGGTCTCGCCTTGCGTCGTGATGTCGTTGAAGGCGGCGAGTCCATACGTACCCGCTGCTATGTTCCACGTCTGTCCGTCGACCTGATGTTCAATCGCATACCGCAACTCGGCTACGGTAGAAATGTTCACCACGGTCGGTGCGGGGACATTGGTGAACCCTTTCGTCGGCGAACCGACAGCCCACGTATCGCCGCCGTCGGTAGTACGGTAGCCGGACTCGCCGCTTGCAGGTGCGGTCTCAAGACCAGGCGTTACCGGATACGTCGTTGTCGCGTACACGTTTCCGTACGTCACACGGTCGAGGAGATTGGCAGAAGAAACCGAACCAGTATAGAGCCCGATTGAATCACCGGTGTCATTGAGATTCGTCACGGGGACTGCTAGAAAACTATGCGACGGAATTGTGCCCGTAAGAGCAGGAAGCGTACTCTCCGTTGAAGACGCCGTGCTTGGCGAGAGCAGCTGTGTGAGCGTCAGCGTTGAAGCGCCTACGTCAGACGCGGTCGGATTGTAAAGTTCAACCCATTCCGAACCAGCTGATGCAAATTCATTGATAACGACCGTCGCGGTCGCATGGGCCTGACTAATAAAAAATCCGCTCATTGCAATGGCGGACACAGAAAGGAATAGTGCAGCGACACGAGTCGTGCGCGATGTGAGAACTGACGCGAGCGAGCTTTTCATAAGCGTTCTCTATTTATATGCGAGTAAACCTCGGCCCCCGCCGATGGATACCAGTATCGTCTGCTTGCGCAGTGCGGCTGTCAACGTAGACAAGCGCGCCTATCGTGTCTTCGTTCGTCCTGTTCGCCTTCCCGGCCGGCCAGACACGAGGAAAACACAGGCAGGAGGTCCTCGCTCGTCCGCGCTCGGTTATCCCCACCTGTCTTGCTCTTCATGCGTATTTCTGGCATACTGATTTCACTCGCAGAGTATCCGATTCGCTCCGCTCCCCTAAAGACGGTACGTGTTCAATTTCGGCGAGCTTACCCAGTTAGAACAACACACATGGACAGCCAGGCATCAGTACAGGGAAACAAGCTTTACGTAGGCGGTATCCCCTACCGTTCGACAGAAGACGACATGAAGAAGGCCTTCGGTGAGGCCGGAAACGTCGTTTCCGCAAGCATCATTAGCGATCGCATGACGGGCCGCTCGCGCGGTTTCGGATTCGTCGAGATGGCGACCGAGGCGGAAGCCCAGGCAGCTATCGACCGTTGGGACGGCAAGGAGATGGACGGGCGCACGCTCTCCGTTTCGTTCGCTCGCCCGCAGGGCGATCGCCCGGCGCGCCGCGAAGGCGGCTTCGGCGGCGGTGATCGCGGCGGCTTCGGCGGCGGTGCTTCACAGGGCTACGGCCGCGGCGGATACTAATCCCTCGCTCTGAGACGAAATCGCCCGCGCATATGCGCGGGCGATTTCGTTTTGTGATAGCGTTCGAATATGACTAAGGATGAGCAGTGGCTCCTCGATGAGAAATACGGCGGGACCGCGACAAGCACGTTCGAGGCCGATAAGGAGCGGCTCGCCACAGGCGAACCGCTCGGCTACATCATCGGCTCCCAGCCGTTCCTCGGATTGAAGATACACCTCGACTCGCATCCGCTCATCCCCCGCCCCGAGACGGAATGGTGGACGGAGCAGATGCTGACGGAAATCGGAGGCGCCCTTTCGGAGACTCTCGGAGGCGGCGCAGCATGGCAATTTTGGCGCCGCAGGGCAGCTGCGCCGAAATTTGCGCCGCCGAGAGTGAGTGCGACGAGCGGCAGGGCGAGTCGACGCGTGCTCCGAAAGGGCGCCTCCGATTTCAAAGTCCTCGACCTGTGCGCCGGGAGCGGCGCCATCGGCTGCGCGGCGCTCGCGAAGCTGCCGGATGCTCGCGTGTATTTCGGCGAGATCGACCCGGCGCACGAAGCGACTATCCGCAGGAACATCCGCGAGAACGGTCTGGACGATTCCCGTGCCTCCATTGGCATCGGCGACCTCTTCGAGCCGTTCGGAGACATGACGTTCGATGTCATCGCCGCGAATCCGCCCTACGTGCCCGCCGGCCGCGCGCTCCCGGCGAGCGTCGCCGACCATGAGCCGGCCCTCGCGCTCTACGCCGGCGATGACGGACTCGCCGTCATCCGCCGCATCGCGAGGGAGCTCCCAGGGCGGCTCGCACCGGGCGGTATCGCCTGGATCGAGTGCGACAGCGCGCACGCGGCTGCCGCGTGCGCGCTCTTCGCCGACCAGGGCCTCAGCACAGACCTGCTCCCCGACCAGTACGGTGTGCCGCGCATCGTGCGTGCCGAGAAACGAGCGGGGAGCAGGTGATATAATCCCGACAATGCCCGATCAGCCGCTGCGACCCTTCTCGCCTCCCTCGATTCCCTCTGATCTGCTCGGCCAGCTGCACTTGCCGACAGGCATGTTCTCTGCGGGCGCCGCGGTGACGTGGGTGCTCTACGCCGTCTTCGCTATCTGGGCGCTCTACACGCTCGTGGCTATCTACCACTGGCTCCGCTATTCCCACGCCTCGCTCATCGCCCTCCCGGCGATCGCCGCACATCTTTTCATATCGTTCGCGCTCATGTCGTACACGCTTTCCGGTCATGCGTTCTTCTTCGCCTCCTACTTGCCATGAAAGAATTCGAACTTGAACCGGGAGAACACGTCGTGATGGAATCGAGGAAGCATTGGTTCCTCTTCCTCGGCGAGCTCCTGCCCTACGCTATCCTCCTCGCCTTCCCCTTCGCGCTCCCGAAACTGCTCGCGCTCGTCCCGGCGCTCGCGAGCCATACTGCATCATTCACGTATCAGACACCGCTCGCCCGCGCGGTGCTCGGCGTCTGGCTCCTCATCATTTGGACGCTCGCCTGGAGTGCCTTCACGCGCTACTACCTGAACGCCTGGGTGCTCACCAACCAGCGCATCGTCGACATCAAGCAGCACGGCTATTTCAACCGAGAGGTATCGAGCCTGTTCCTCCCGCGCGTGCAAGACGTGACCACCGACGTCTCCGGCGTCCTGCCGTCCCTCCTCGGCATCGGCGACATCACCGTCCAGAGTGCCGGCGCCGTCGATGAATTCCGCATGCGCGGCATCCCGCGCCCCGAGCAGATGCGCGATCTCATACTCAAATACGTCTCTACCGAGCCGGCGAAAGGGGTTGGAGTATAAAAAGGGCCCCGAGAAGGGGCCCGGAGGGCTCGGTGATGACGCCCCGCCTACAGAACGCGCTCGCCATGAGATGCGCCGAGCTGCAGCGATGGGCCTGCTGGCGTCTGCGTCCCGTACCAGCAAGGCCGCTTGTGCCAGTACCGCGCGGTCCCCTTCATGTCCACCACCTTCCGGTATGGGTCTGTCTCCAGATTCACCGGTATCGAGCACTTGGCGCACGGCACTTCGGGCCAAACAAGACTGCTTTTATCGCTCATATCCTCTCCTCTTCAATCGAGTTGATCTGCAAATGGAACACGGCCTTGCTGGATTCAATGATACTTACTATCTTTGATTTGTCAATTTATGCCGCACACCACGCCGGCTCGTGATACCATCATCCTATGTCTGAGCCGCTCCCGACTGATCCATACAAAGGCGTCCGCGACTTCTTCCCTGCCGACTGGGCGCTCATGGACGCGATGTTCAGCGTCATGCGGGACACGCTCCGCGCCTGGGGCTATGAAGAGTACAACGCCTCGCCGCTCGAGCGCGCCGAGCTCTACGAAGCGAAGACCTCCGAAGAGATCGTCGGCGAGCAGACCTACACCTTCATGGACCGCGGCGACCGCCGCGTGACGCTCCGTCCAGAGATGACGCCGACCCTGGCGCGCATGGTCGCCCATAAGCGCCGCGAGATGCCGCTGCCGGTCCGCTGGTTCTCGCTGCCGAACGTCTTCCGCTATGAGCGCCCGCAGAAAGGCCGCCTGCGCGAGCACTACCAGCTGAACGTCGACCTCGTCGGCAGCAGCTCGAAGGAGGCCGACCTCGAGGTCATCACGATCGCGAGCGAGATACTCAGAGCCTTCGGCGCGAAAGAGAGCGATTTCGTCATCCGCGTGAATTCGCGCGCGCTCCTCACCGCGGCCGCTGCGGCCGCGGGCCTCACGGGCGAACACACCCGCGCCTACCTGCGCCTCCTCGACAAGAAAGCGAAGATGACGCCGGAGGCCTTCGAGGCGGCGCGGAGCGCCATCTCGTCGAAAGATCCGCTCGCGCTCATCAATGACGCCGGCAGCGCGCCCGACATCGCGAGCGAGAAGAAGGCGCTGCTCGATACCATCGAAGCGCTCGCCCGCCGCGGCGTGACGAACGCCGTCTTCGACCCCACTCTCACGCGCGGCTTCGACTACTACACCGGCGTGGTCTTCGAGATTTTCGATACGAACCCGGCGAATCCCCGCTCGCTCTTCGGCGGCGGGCGCTTCGACCGGCTCGTCGCCCTCTTCGGCGGCGACCCTATCCCCGCCGTCGGTTTCGGCATGGGCGACGTCACGCTCGCCGACTTCCTCGAGACGCACGGTCTCACGCCTGAGACAAGCCGCAACCGGCCGCAGCTCTACCTGGGCACGCCGACCGCAAGCGACATCCCCGGCGCCCAAGCGTTCGCCGCGACGCTCCGCAAGCAGGGCGGCCGCGTCTTCGTGAACCTCTCCGACCGATCGCTCGGCGACCAAGTGAAAGATGCGGTGAAGCGCGACACCCCGCTCTTCATCGCCTACGGCGCCGACGAGATCGCGAGCCAGAGCGTGCGCATGAAGATACTCCGCACCGGCGAGGAGACCGGTCTGCCGATCTCCGAACTCCCCGTGCGGCTCAAGGCCGGCAGCTAGCATGCGCGCCATCACGTTCGACATCGAATCCATCTCTGACTCCGTCGTGCGCGGCCATATCGACGTGAACGAGCAGGAGCTTATCGTCGTCGCCATCCATGATTCGCTCACCGGCGAATACACGTCATACTCGAAAGAAGAATTGCCGAAGCTCTGGCCGATCCTGGAGCACGCGGACTTCCTCATCGGCTTCAACTCCGACTCCTTCGACATCCCGCTCCTGAACCGCTACTACCCGGGCGATCTGACCCACATCGTGTCGCTCGATCTCCTCTCCGAAGTACAGAAGGTGCTCGGCCGGCGCATCCGGCTCCAGTCGCTCGCCGAGGCGACCCTCGGTCGCGGCAAGTCCGGCGACGGGCTCAAGGCCGGCGAGTGGTGGCGCGAGGGCAAGCAGGACCTGGTGCGCGAGTACTGTATCGATGACGTCCGCCTCACGCGCGAGCTCTACGACTACGCGGTGAAGCACGGCAAATTGAAATACAAAGACCTGCGCGAGAAGCGCGACATCAAGCTCGACACTTCGCAGTGGGGGCAGCGGACGAGTGCGCTTCCCGCCATGACGCACGCGCTTCAGCTATAATACCGACATGAAATCTTCCTACACTATCCCGCTCGCGATCGTGCTCGGCGGCATCATCGTCGCTCTCGCTGTCTACGTCTCGATGCCGAAGGCTCCATCGACCGACTCCGGCAACGGCGATCCGGCACTCGTGCGCCCGGTGGGCACGGCTGACCACATCCTCGGCAACCCTGCCGCGAAAGTCATGCTCGTCGAATACGCCGATTTCGATTGCGAATACTGCAAGGGATTCGACGATACGCTCCACCAGATCGTCGCGAACGAAGGCGCGAATGGCTCCGTCGCCTGGGTCTACCGTGAGTTCCCGCTCACCGAGATCCACCCCAATGCGATGAAGCACGCCGAAGCCGCCGAGTGCGCCGCACAGGTCGGCGGCAACGACCTGTTCTGGAAGTTCGCCGACACTCTCTTCGCGAATCAGCCGGTGGACCCGTCGCAGTACGGCACATTCGCGAAGAACCTCGGCATCCCGGGTGACGCATTCGCCGCCTGCTTCTCAAACGCTTCCTCCACCGTCGACGCGCGCATCCTCGCAGACCGCCAGAACGCACTCGATATGGGTGCGCAAGGGACGCCCTTCTCGGTCATCCTCGTCACCGGCAAGCCGCCGGTCGTCATCGGCGGCGCGTACCCCTACGATGCGGTGAAGCAGCTCGTCGACGCCGCACTCCAGTCCGCGAAATGATTTCCATAAAAGAAAGTAGCCCCTCCGGTTTCCCGAAGAGGCTATCTTGATGCCAAGAACTCACGCGTCCTTGGCGACAAAGAACGAGTAGCAGGACGGCCACCACGGTGCGGAACGTCCTGATCCAGCCAGTTCCACTTCCCCGAATCTATCCCGATTATAGCGATTGGGCATATAAGTGAAAATGCCACCCTTATTCGTCGCGGAACCGAAAGCAGCGATATATTCCCCCCAGCTACTCACCAAACTCGCCGACGATTCGGCTATGGCGAGAAGTTCGCTCGCGGTTCCTGCGCGAACTCCGTTATCCTGCATATCGCGCAAGATCCTCTTCGTCCCTGGAGCTTCGTCTTCGCGAGAAAAACGAACGTAGCGAAGTACGCCGACCTTGAGTTTGGTTTTCCCAGGATTACGGCACGGAAAGGATGCATCGAGCTTGTTGAGCCCTTCACGAATACTAGGCCCGACTTCAATAGTTACCGACTGAAGCTCGGTGAGCACAAGCCCTCCTGCGCTGAGAAGTTCGGGCATCTTGCCTTCAATGGTGTGTCTGAGGATTTCCATCACCCTATATGGATCAAGGGTTCCCTCATCAACACGTCTGGCAAGTTCATCCAATCTCCGCCACAGGCGGCCATACTTATCGTCTTCGACACTTTTACGCGTCATGACAATCTCCCAAAGAACGCAAGTCGGATTGACTTGTATTTGCACACTGCACCTTTTCTACTAGATTGTCAATCCGCGAGGAGGAAACCGACAAGGTCGCAGTAGTCGCAAGACTCCGGGTCGCAGGTCGCAGTGAATGCCGAACCGTCGGCGATCCTCTGCGCGGCCGTTATGAGCTCGGCTTCGAGCGCGGCGACTTCGGCGTCGGTGATAGTGAATGCCCGCGTTACGCACTTCCCTTTTTCATCCGGCTCGACGAAATGGAGCGCTGCTTCGCTCATCGTATAGCGCCCGTCTCGATCGAGGAGGAGCTTATAGAACACGAGCTGGCGATAGTAGCCGCCGTCGCTCGACTTGGTGAGACCTTTGATATCGTTCTCGCTCCGCGCCTTGCCAGTCTTGTAGTCGATGACTGCCACGGTGCCGTCACTCTTCATATCGAGCCGATCGAGCATACCCTTGAGCGGCACGTCACCCACACCGGGTACCGCAAGCGATACGGCGAGCGGGAATTCCGACTCGTGTACGGAGGCCATGCCGACGGATTCTTGCGCGAGGTACGCGCTGAGCGCTTCCTCTCCCTTCTTCGCGAGCTCCTGGCGATCGAGAGCGACGAGCGGCATATGCGCAAGCTCGGTATGGAAAGCGGTGATGGCGCTCTCGACCGAACCGCCGCCGCTCTTGAGAGCGTCGGCATACGCCTTCAAGCCTGCGTGCACGGCCGTGCCGAAGAGCATCGGGAGTGTCGGCGCGTCGGGGAGCTGGAGCAGCGTGCGGAAGTAGTATTGCCACGGCGACTGCACGTAATTATTGAAACCGGTCGGCGAGAAGCCGCGCGCGAGAAGCCGCTCCTTGAGGAATCCGGGCTCGAGAATGGTACGGGCCTCGTAGGGAGCGGCCTCGGGTGCCGCCGATGCGGAAGCGCCGGCAGATACGTGCGCAGCCATATCTGCGACGAAACGAAGCGGCGTCTGCGCACTGTCTTCGTCCGTCACTTCAGCACGGGTGATGAGTACGCCATCGCGTGCGCGAGTGATTGCCACATAGAGCAGGCGACGCACATCATGTTCGTCGTCTTCTTTTTCTAAGAGGAGCGAGAACTCATCGGACTTGCCGCGAAGCCATTTCTCATCGGTCGCATGCGCGATGATGACGTGCGGGAATTCAAGCCCTTTCGCACCATGCACGGTCATGAGGCGTACGCCCGCATGCTTCGTGCGTGCTCGCCGCACGCGGAGCTCGTGCTTCTCGATGAGAGCGAGGCGCGCGAGCAGGTCGAGCGCGGTCGCGCTCGGCTTCTCGCGTGCGAGGAGCGCCGCCTCTTCCATGAAGCCCTGATACGCTTCGTAGGCATCCTCGCTCTCGGCGAGCGTGAGCACGCCCGCGACGAAACCGCTCTCACTCGCGAGCCGCGCAAGCCAAGCGACCACCGGCGTCGCCGACATCTCCTCTGCGAGTTTCTTCATGTGTCGCACCCATGCGCGCAGCTCGCTCGTGCCCTGCTCCTCGAGGACTTTCACAAGGGGTTTCCCCGCCCGCGGCGTGCCGAGGAGCCGCATGCGCTCCGCAAGCGGCATCGGGAGACCCGGCAGGAAGAAGGCGCGTGCAAGAGCGGCATCTTGCGAGAGATCGGTGAGCGCCCGTATGAGAGCAATGAAGAGCACGACGACCGGGTGCGAGAGCGCGCTGATTTCCGCGCTCGCATGGTCCTCGGGTATGCCCGCCTGCCGCAGGCTCTCAGCGAGAGCGAGCACGTCGGCGTTCTTCTTCGTGAGGATGGCGATGTCGTCATACGGCACACCGCCCGCATACAGCTCCCTGATGTGCGCGCAGATGGCTTCCCGCTCTTCGCGCGGCGTATCGCATACCACCTCTTCGACGGCGCCGCCTGCTCCGCGGACGGCCGCGAGCTCGGGGCGGAGCGCCGCGTCGGGCACCGGGGCGGGCGCGATAAGGTCGTGCGCGGCGGCGAGTATCTGCGAGCGGGAGCGATAATTCTCATCGAGCGAGATCACCCTCATGTCCGGATACTTCTCTTTGAGCGAGAAGAACGACGTAAGCGACGCTCCCTGGAAGCGGTAGATCGCCTGCTTCTCATCGCCGACGATGAAGAGGTTCGGCGAGCCGTCGAAGTCGCTTATGAGCTCGAGCAGGCGGTTCTGCGCCGGGTTCGCGTCCTGGTGCTCGTCGGCGAGCACGAATTGCGAGCGCTCACCCACCTGCGCGCGGAACCCTTCATCCGATTCGAGCCCGCGCACCGCCTCGTTGATGAGGTCTTCGTAATCGTAGAGCGACTCCTTCTCGAGCGCGTCCTGGTACGCCCGGAAAAGATGCGCGACTTCGATATGCTTCTCGAGCCGCTCGCGGCGTATGCGATACTCGCCCTTCTCCTGTCCCGCATACCGCCCGCTCTCATGAACGCGATCGGGGTCGGCGAGCACCGCCTCGAGCGCCTGCGTGAGCTCGGCGAGATACTGTTCCGGCGCGTAATGCTCCTGCTTCAATTTGCTCATGAAAGCGAGCAAGTCGCGCGCGCTGCGATGCGGATTCTTCGGACTGCGGATCTTCGTATACGACCCCGCATCGAGCAGCTCTTCCATGAGCGCCATGCCGCGCACCTCGCCGAGCTGCGCGCCCTCCGCTATGCGCGGGAAGAGATCGGGGCGCAGCTCGAGTATCGACTGCGCGAAGCCGTGGAAGGTGTGAATGCGCACGCGATAGGCCGCGCCGCCGATGAACGAAGCGAGGCGCGTGCGCAGCGCGGCGACCGCGCTCTCGGTGAAGGTGAGCGCGAGCAGCTCATCGGGCTTCGTGCCGGTCGACTTCTGGAGGATGTTCCCGATACGGAGCGCGAGCATCTGCGTCTTCCCCGTGCCCGGGCCGGCCACGACCATCACCGGGCCGTAGATCGTATCGACAGCTTCTTTCTGCTTCTTGTTCAGCTTCTGGTACGCCTCCTCGAATGCTTCCGTGGTCGCCATACCTCCAGTCTACCGCGCCTGCGTTTCTTTGACTAAAGCGATGAATGCCGCATAATGCGCTCAGGCTTCAGTTCCCGGTAGGATTCCCTACCATCCGATCAAACCAAAACAAAAGGAGAAACCGAGATGAGCATTCGCAGCTTTCTGCAAAGAACAGGTTCTGTCGCAATCAAAATCTGGTGGGCTTTCATTAACTTGCTGCGGCCACAGACGGCGACTCACGAGATGAAGCCGGCGGCCGAGCGACCCAAACTAGTCGTCCGGGTTGTAGGTCCGCCACGCAGAAAACCATGGGAGGACATGACTCCCGAGGAGCAGCAGCACATCAGAGACCACCTGAAGCTGGAAGCTCGGGTCATGATGGGACGGAATAGTCTGAATAGACGGATAATCTAGTAACACGCGAGCCGCTCTGGAAAAGCGGCTCGAATATTTTTAGTACGACTTCAAATGCCTCGCCTTGTAATGCGTGCGGGTCTCGTACCGTAACAAACATTAATTTCTTGCCTAACGGTGTCTATCCCGTCACCAATTATCTTCTTATAATCCTTTTTCATCTCCTTTATAAAAGTCTTTTTATCTTCCGGTGATAACAACGCATAGCTCGAATTCGTCTTTATCAAACCGATTGTCTCGTCCATAGTCCTTCTCTCAACGTGGGGTATTTTCACGACCGTTACTCCCTCGAACCCATTCTTTATGAAAATACCCTTCACATATTCCGACTTGCGCAGTTTTTTCGGAATACCTTGCCACTTGTATTTCTTATTCCTGTAGAGTTCTTTGCCGATAATCTTGTTCTTCTCCCCCACGTTTTGGGTCCAGAAGACGAAATACATACCACCGACCTTAAGAACTCTCTGCACTTCTTTCATCGCTTTCTTCGTGGCGAACCAGTGGAAAGCGGCTCCGGAGGTAGCAATATCGAACTGTTCCCTTTCAAAAGGGAGTTTCTCCGCTGCTCCAGGAACATAGATTATCGGCAATTCGTTTTTCTTCGCGCTCGCGCGGGCCTCCTTTAGCATGCGCTCATCTATATCGCACCCTATTATTGAGACGAGAAGTTTCATCTTGCCCGCCATCTGCAACATTGGTTCGGTTGAATTCCCCACGCCGCAACCCAGATCAAGAATCGAAATCTCCTTTTCCTTCTTAGTTTTCACAAGGGAGAATAGGGTCTTATATAACTTATCGTTATATACCCCTCGGTATTTCTTATACTCCTTCGATAAAAGACCGAAGGATTGTTTATATCTCGAGATAAGTACCATCGTTCTAGTACGACTTCAGATGGCGGGCTTTATCGTGGGTGCGGATCTTCTCGAGCGCTTTCGCTTCGATCTGACGGATGCGCTCGCGCGTGACGCCGAACTCTTTCCCCACCTCTTCGAGCGTGTGGTACACGCCGTCCATGAGCCCGTGGCGCATCTCGAGAATCTTGCGCTCCTTCGGCGAGAGGTCGGAGAGTATCTCCTTCACCTGCTCCGAGAGGATGCGCTCCGAAGACTCCTGCACCGGCGAGGGAATCTTATCGTCCGGGATGAAATCGCCGAGCGTCGACTTCTCGTCATCGTCAGAGCCGATCGGGTTCTCCAAGGAGAGCGTGTCCTGATTGATCTTCTCGATCTGGTAGATCTTCTCCGGCTCGACGCCCATCTCGATGGCGATCTCCTCCGCCTGCGGGTCGCGGCCGAGCGCCTGCGAGAGGCGACGGCTGACCTGCTTGTACTTGGCGATGGTCTCGACCATGTGCACCGGGATGCGGATAGTGCGGCTCTGGTCGGCGAGCGCGCGGGTGATCGCCTGGCGGATCCACCACGTCGCATACGTCGAGAACTTGTAACCCTTCTTCCAGTCGAACTTGTCGACCGCACGGAAGAGGCCCAGGTTCCCTTCCTGGATGAGGTCGAGGAGCGTGAGGTCAGGGCTACGGCCCACGTACTTCTTCGCGATGGAGACCACGAGGCGCAGGTTGCTGCGCGCGAGGATGTTGCGCGCCTCGGCGTCGCCCTTCTCGATACGCTTCGCGAGCTCGCGCTCTTCGGCGGCGGTCAGGAGCGGGTACTGGCCGATCTCGCGCAGGTAGATCTGGATGGAATCGTAGCTCGTCGAGTGGCGGTCCTTGATGTTGCGCGTCGCGAGGTATTCGTCGGCAGCGTCCTCGAGCATGCCGCCCTCGAGCACGTCGACGCCCGCGACCGCGAGACGCTCGTAGAGCGACTCGAGGAAGCTCACGTCATCTTCGACGTGCGGGAACGATTTGAGGATCTCGTTGTAGGTGACGTAGCCGCGCTCCTTACCCTTCTCGATGAGCTGCTCGGCGGTGAGTGCTTTCGCATTCTGCGCCTTGGCCTTCGCGCCCTTCGCGGCGGCGCGGACGACCCGCTTCTTCGCGTGCACCGCTTTCGATTTCGAGACTTTCTTGACGACCTTCTTCACCGGTTTCTTCTTCGGCGCGACTTTCTTGGGTGCAGCCTTCTTCACCGATTTCTTGACCGGCTTCTTGGCGACCTTCTTCTTTTTTGTAACGGGTTTTGCCATATATAAAATAAAATGAAAATGAGTTATGGATTATCCGAGTGCGGCAAGACGGATGGAGAGCCCGGCGCACGCTGCCTGCGCGGCTCCGATCGAGGCGGCGTCCCCTGCCGCCTCGGCCCTGCGCAGATTCGCTACTGCTTCCTGATACGCCTCGCGGATAACCGCTTCTTCAAAGGCGCGAAGAAGCTCGTCTGCAGCATCTTCAGTCGGGCTCTCGCCGAACGCCTGTTCTATCGAGAACACGGCCGATTCGGGAGGAACGTCTGCAGGCAGCTGCTCAGCTTCAGTAATCTGACAATACCCCGATTTGACGCGCTCCGCAAGCGGTGTGCCGGGATAGGCGTGGAGAACGGCACGCAGCTGCTCGGTGCGGAATTCGCGCAGCGAGCGGCGCGCCGGCACCGGCGCGGATGCTATGCGCGCACCGGCGTCGGTGGCGCGCTGTGCCGGCAATCGCTTGAGCGATTCGCGGACCGCTTCGCTTGAGAGCCCGAGCGCCTGTGCGGTGATCTGTATGAAATGTTCGCGCTCCATCGGGCTCGGCACCGCCGCGAGGAGCGGCAGCACGATACCCTCGGCGAGCCGCAAGAGCCGGTGCGGGTCGCGCTCGGCTGCCGCGAGCTCCGCGAGGAAGAATTCGACGATCGGCTTGGCAGCCACGACGCGCTTGCCGAATTCCTGCGCATCCTCGCTCAAGAGATCGGCCGGGTCCTTACCCTTCGGGAGGCTCGCCGCCTTCACGCGCAGCCCCGCGCGGAGCGCGAGCTCCGCCGAGCGCGCCGTCGCATTGAGCCCGGCCGGATCGGCGTCGAGGACGAGCATGAGGTTGTCGCTGTACCGCTTCATGAGCGCGAGGTGCCGATCGGTAAGCGCGGTGCCCGAGAGCGCCACGGCATTATTGAATCCCGCCTGGTGCGCGTGGAGCACGTCCATCTGCCCCTCGACGAGCATCGTAAAGCCGCGCGCGCGTATCGTATCCTTCGCACGGTCCATGCCGAACAGGACCTCGGACTTGTGGAAGAGCTCCGTCTCGGGAGAGTTCAGGTATTTCGCCACGTCGTCGGCCGCGAGCGCCCGGCCGGTGAAAGCGACGACCTTCCCGCTCGTGTCGCGTATCGGGAACATGAGCCGATTGCGGAAGCGGTCGTAGTACGTGCCCGGCTTGCCGTCGGCTTCTTTGATGAGACCCGCTTCGAGCAATTCCGGCACCGTGAAGCCTTCGGTCGTGAGCGCCTCGAGCAGCGTGCGCCACGCGTCGGGCGCATAGCCGAGCCCCCAGTGCATGAGCGATTCGTCGGTGAGCCCGCGCTGCTCGCCATACGCATGCCCCGTACTCCCTTTGAGCTGCCCCGCATACCACTCGCTCGCGCGGCTCATCGCGGCGTGCAGGCGGTCGCGCTTGCTCGTGTCCTCGCGGTTCCCGCCCGAGTATTCGATCGTGACCCCCGCCTTCTCGGCGAGAAGCTTGAGCGCGCCTTTGAAATCGACACCCTCTATCTTCTCGATGAAGGAGAATCCGTCGCCGCCCTCACCGCAGCCGAAGCAGTGCCACGTGCCGCGCTCAATCGAGACATGAAAGCTGCCGGTCTTCTCTTTATGGAACGGGCAGAGCCCGACGAGCGAGCGGCCCGCGCGGTGCAGCTTCACGTACGGACTGATAATGTCCTGTATGCTGAGCCGGTCTTTTATTTCTGCCACCGTGTCCTTTGCCATCACCCTGATTCTACCTCGCCACGAAAGAATTTGACAAAAAGGCAGCACGTACTAGCATGCTCCGAGATGCTCAGCCGAAGTGCCGATCGAACGGGTCGATCTGCATAGTACGGCTATTGACCAAGGAGGGATCACCATGAAAATCACCTTGAAGGGCAAGGCCTCGGTACGGATACTAGTCATCGCGGCAGCGATGAGCTTCGCGTACTACGCCTATGCCGTTTTCACGGTCTCGGACCACACAGCGATCATCAACTGCCCTGTCACGGAGGCGACGACGGTAATTACCCAGCAGGACGGCAGCGCCGTGGCCGTGGTCGAACGACGCATATCCGTGCAGTGCGACTACAGCGCAGCGGGCGTGCCCCCTCCGCAGGGCGAGGGGTCCGTTGTCGAATATGACCAGGCTCCTCTGAGGCACGAGCGGATAACGGTGGGCGACGTGTTCTCGTGCACTGCCAAATGGCGGACGACGGATATGTTCGTACTCCCGCGCATCGTCGCCGGCGCGGACGGCGGCGCCAGTATGGGGAATTGCAAGCTCGCATCGCGGACATGACATCGGGCGAAGCGGCGCAGACCTTCGGGTCTGCGCCGTAACTCTTTTCATACACACCTCCCTCTTCAACCACTGTCTCAATGTTCGTCCTATAGGATATAATTTGATACACGATGAAGAAGATGCGGACGGAGACGCGCGGGGCGTATCTGCCCATGCGCAATCTGATTCTTCGAACACTCGCCGTGAGCGGGATGATAAGCGTCGCGCTTGTCGCGCCGAAAACTCTGAATCTCCTGAAGAAGCTCGACCGCGGTGCCGCTCATCGCAAAGATCTCTATCGTCGGATTACGCAAGCGATAACCCGACTCGAACACGCAGGACTCGTACAGACATCGGGAGAGTATGGCGATCGCAGAGTCGTCTTGACCGAGAAGGGGCGCGCGATGATCGAGACAGTCCATGCGAACGAGTATCATATTCCCGAACCGGCATTCTGGGATGGCAAATGGCGCATAGTGATGTTCGACATCCGAGAGAAGCGTCGCAAAGCTCGTTCGCAACTCCGCTCCCTGCTCGTCGGCGCCGGTTTCTTACGGCTTCAAGACAGCGTGTGGGTGTATCCCTACCCGTGCGATGAATTCATCGGGCTTGTCCGTGCGCACCTCAAGAGCGGCACGGGCGAGATGCTCTCTTTCGTTGCTGAAGCCCTCGAGTCAGATAAAAAGCTACGAGAACACTTCCGTCTCGTCTCCCTCTCTCACTAACTGACTGTCTCAATTTCTGTCCTATAGGATAATAATTGATACAGTCGAGTGGATGCAAAAAATACCTTTTGTCTGTTGTGTCGTGTCCTTCGCCATCACCTTGATTCTACCTTGTCGCTGGAATTAGCAAAAACCGCCCTTTCGGGCGGTTTTTGCTTTTCTATTTGTAGAAGTCAGACTTCTACAGAAACTTCTAGAGGGCGCGCGGGGCGCGGGGTGCGAACGAAGTCCGTTCCGTCTGCTCCGGGACCGGGCGCTCGGCCTGCAGCTTCTTGATGTGCGCGAACTTCTTGCTGCCAGAGAAGCCGGTGCCCGACGGGATGAGGCGGCCGAGGATGACGTTCTCCTTGAGGCCGCGCAGGCGATCGACGGAACCGCGGAGTGACGCGTTGATGAGGATCTTCGTCGTCTGCTCGAAGGATGCGGCCGAGAGGAACGAGCGGCGCGAGAGCGCGCTCTCCTTGATGCCGAGCACGATCTCGTGCGCCTTGGGCGGCATCTTGCCTGCCTCGTCCATCTCCTTGATGGCTTTCGCGAATTCCCAATCTTCGACGACGTCGCCGACCGAGTAGTCCGTATCGCCCGCCTCCGAGATCTTCACGCGGCTGAACATCTGCTTCACCACGACCTCGAGGTGCTTACGGGAGACCGGTGCGCCCTGGAGCTCGTAGATCTTCGATGCTTCCGTGATGATGTACTCCTGGGTGAGCGCGCGGCCCGCGTACTCGAAGAGATCGTCGAGATCAGCCGAGCCGTCGGTGAGGATCTGGCCGCGGACGACCGTGTCGCCCTCCTTCACCAGCGGCACGCGCGGGTACGGCGCGAGGTATTCGTATGCCGACCCGTCCTTCTTGCCCTGCCCCGCCTGCGGAGCGACGACGATGACTTTCTCGCGACCCTCTTCCTTGATCTCGGTCACGATGCCGTCAGACTTGGAGATGACCGCCGGATTCTTCGGCGAGCGCTTCTCGAAGACTTCCTCCACGCGCGGGAGACCGCTCGTGATGTCGCCGCCGACCGAGGCCACGCCGCCGGCATGGAAGGTACGCATGGTGAGCTGGGTGCCCGGCTCGCCGATGGCCTGTGCCGCGACGGTACCGACCGCTTCGCCGAGGTCGACGATATCCTGCGTCGTGAGGTCCATGCCGTAGCAGGTCTGGCACACGCCGTAGCGCGTCTCGCACGACATCGGGGAGCGCGCGACGACCGTCGTCACGCTTGATGCGGCGTCGAGCGCATCGGCATCGAGGATAGAGAGATAGTGATTCTTCTTGAAGAGCACGACGCCGTCCTTATCCTTCACGTCTTCTGCAAGCACGCGGCCGCGAAGCGCTTCCGAATAATTCGTCTGGATGCCCGAGGCGCTGATACGGTTGATCTTCACGCCGCGGTCCGTACCGCAGTCGTGCTCGGTGACGATGGAATCCTGCGCGACGTCGAAGAGACGGCGCGTGAGGTACCCGGCTTTCGCCGTACCGAGCGCGGTGTCAGTGAGACCCTTGCGCGCGCCGTGCGTGGACATGAAGTACTCGATCGGGTTGAGCCCCTCGATCATCGAGGAGATGATCGGCACTTCGATCGTCACGCCGGCCGTATTCTGGATGAGACCCTTCATGCCGGCCATCTGCGTGAGGTTGCCGAGCGTACCGCGAGCACCGGACTTCACCATGTCGGAGACCGAACCCATCGGGTTCAATTCCGCGGCGATCTGCTGCTCGACTTCCTGCTTGCTGCCCTGCCAGATCTCGATCGTCATACGACGCTTCTCTTCTTCTGAGAGGAGACCGTTCTGATAGTCGCCCTGGATGGTCGCGACTTTCGCAGCGGCTTCGCCGATGATGCGGCTCTTCTCTTTCGGCACGGAGACATCGTCGATGGCCCACGAGACGCCGGAGCGGGTCGCATAATCGAAACCGAAGCGCTTCACTTTGTTCACGATGTTCGGGACGGCATCGAGGCCATAGCGGCCGATGCAGTCGGTCACGATGCGCGCGAGGACCTTCTTAGTGATGGTCTCGTTCACATACGGATAGTCGGCCGGGAGCACGGTGTTGAAGAGGAGGCGGCCGACGGTCGTGTCGAACGGATGTCCGTCGAATGCCGCGTACTTCTCCTTGCCTTCGACCGGCAGGACCTTGATGTTCGCGCGACGGTCGATCGCATCGTATTCCGACGCGAGAATGGCTGCATTCGGTGATGCGAAGTACGAACCCTCGCCCTTCGCCTTATCTACCGCCTTCGTGAGCCAGTAGACGCCGAGGATGATGTCGAGCGGCTTGCCGGTGAGGACGATCATGTCGCCGGAACCCGGCTTCAAGATGTTCTTGTTGGCGCTCATGATGTTCGCCGCCTCCCACTGTGCCTCTTCCGAGAGCGGCACGTGGACGGCCATCTGGTCGCCGTCGAAGTCCGCGTTGAACGCGTTACACACGAGCGGGTGGAGCTGGATAGCATCGCCTTCGATGAGTCGCGGGCGGAACGCCTGGATACCCTGACGGTGGAGCGTCGGAGCGCGGTTGAGGAGCACGTACTTGCCCTTGATCGCTTCTTCAAGGATCTCCCACACTTCGGCGACGCCGTCTTCGATCAAGCGGCCGGCACCGCGGATATTGAACGCGAGTTCGCGCTCGAGGAGCCCGCTGATGACGAACGGGCGGAAGAGCTCGAGCGCCATGTGCTTCGGGAGACCGCACTCGTCGAGCTCGAGATCCGGACCGACGACGATCACGGAGCGGCCCGAGTAGTCGACGCGCTTGCCGAGCAGGTTCTGGCGGAAGTAGCCCTGCTTGCCCTTGAGGTAGTCGGCGAGGCTCTTCAGCGGGCGGCGCTGCGCGGCGGTCATGGCGCCTGCTGATGCGCCGCTCTTACGGATGGAATTGTCGAGGAGCGCGTCGACGGCTTCCTGGAGGATGCGCTTCTCGTTGCGCAGGATGACTTCCGGCGCGTGGATATCGATAAGCTTCTTCAAGCGGTTGTTGCGGTTGATGACGCGGCGGTAGAGGTCGTTCACGTCGGAGGTCGCGTGGCGGCCGCCTTCGAGCGCGACCATCGGGCGGAGCGCCGGCGGGATGACCGGGATGCGCGTGAGGAAGAACCACTCGGGGCGCACGCCGGAGGCGATGAGGCCGGCGATGAGCGACAGGCGCTTCGCGAGCTTCTCGCGCTCGGCGGCACCGGCGGTCTCATAGCGAGCCGCGAGCGTCGTCTCGAGCTCCTTGAGGTCGAGTTTGTTGAAAATGTCGTAGATAGCTTCGGCACCGATGCGCGCCTCGAAGAGGCCGCCGTACTTCACCGAGAAGCGGTGGTACTCGAGCTCGTCGAGAATCTTGCCGACGACGAGACCTTCGATCTCGTTCCTGGTCGTCGTCATCTTCTCCTTGAGCGCGTCGCGTTCCTTGTCGGAGCCGAGCGACTTGTACTTCGACTTATATTCGCTCTCGAGTTCGGCGAGCAAGCGCTTCTTCTCGTCTTCGGCGATCTTCGTGACG
>DATKTL010000007.1:0-13285 GCA_035531095.1 Minisyncoccota bacterium
TCGAGCTCACGCTCCAGGTACCGTTAGAGCAGGAGTAGCTGCAGGAGCCGACGTATCCGGAGGAGCAGCTGCCGGAGGAACCGCCGGAGGAGGTCGAGGAGAGGTTGCAGGAGCCGATGGTGGTGGCGGAGCAGGAGGCGGGCGGCGGAGCAGTCACGGATACCGACGCATAGCTGACCGGAGAAGCGGTGCCGGCCACATTGAAGCACTGAAAGGAGAAGGTGGTATTCGAATAGAGCGGATTGGTCCAGCCGCTGCCGGAGAGCGTGCCTTGGTTGGACCACGGTCCTCCCGCGCTGCAGCTCGTGGCATTCGTCTCGCTCCAATAGAGGGTCGCTTGGCCGCCATACGCGACAGAGGTGGGAGACGCGGAGAGCGACGCGGTGGGGCCGGGACAGCTCGAGTTCGAAGGCGTCGAAGCGGAGCACGTACCGCTGCAAGTGTATGTGCCGGTGTTGGTCTGACCGCAGGCATTAGCAGCGGAGGTGCAGGCAGATCCGTATCCGGCGGGGTTCGAAGGGGTTGAGGCGGAGCAGGTGCCGGTACAGGAATAGGTGCCGGTATTGGTCTGACCGCAGGCGTTCGCGGGTGAGGTGCAGGCGGAGTTGTAGCTCGGGACGCAGCTTGAGGTGCAAGATTGATTCGTCGGTCCCGACCACGAACCGTTATTGCAAGAATACTGTTCGGAGCCGATGAGGCCGGGGGTGGTGTTCGTGATGGTGACAGAATTTCCGGAGGAAGTGCTCCAGGTAGAGTTCGCGGAGCAGCCGGGACTCCATGAGAGTGGGCCGGTGTACGAGCAGGAAGCTTTCCATTCGGTACACAGCACATTGCTCCCGCCATTGGTGCCATCGCACCACCACTGGAAAGAGTTGGAGTATTCGGCGGTGGCGCCGAGAGTACCGGCGGCGCAGTTGTAGTGGGTGGCGGCACAGGAGCCGTTTGTCGGAGGAGCGACGACGCTTATAGTCATGCTCGGCGCGGGGCCTTGCAAGCTCGAGGGAGAGGCGTAATATCCGTCGGGCGTAATGGTATACGATCCGGGCGCCATCGGGGCCGTAAAGGATCCGGAACCCGAACACGATGCATAAGCACCTCCCGACACGGAGCACGAGGCGCTTCCACCGTTGAAGCTCACTCCCACCCATGCGCTTCCCGAGCTCACCATCGATCCGAGCTGTGTTGAGGCATACAGGCTCCCTACTTCGCCGGGAGCGTAGACGTCCTTATTGGTGCTTGCGTAGAAAGTCGCCAGTCCGCCACCGAACCACAACCAACTCCATGACGACGATGCCGCCTCAGCCTGTGCTCCGCCAACAAGAAGCATCGAGACAGTAAACACTATCGAGAAAAGGGATTTTGAAAAAATCGCTCGTAAAATCCTTTGAGAGAATTGCCGCATATACTACGGAGTCGCTACTTGCGGCACGATCTGTATGCTACTCGCTGCAAACCCACTCTTCGTCCGTATATTGTCGGCCGCAGTGACAATGACCGTATCGCCGACCTTTATGTTCTCGAAACCGGCGGGCATCTGGACGAAAGGACTGGGGTACCCCATCGCTGTCGACGATCCTACCTGTGCTGTTTTCATGAAAGCATCGAGTTCGGATTGGAAGACCTTCGGATCTTTCTGGGTAAGCCTGACGACTGCAGTCGAAGTGTCGACCGTGACCGTCCGTTCCGTCAACGACAAGTCATCGAAAGGGCTTTCCGAACTGGTATGAAGTGTGAGCCCGGCACTACTCACCGCCGTGACGGTACCAGAGATAGAGCGGACATCATCCGGAGTCTTGAAGAAATTACCGAGGTTACTATTCTCGACGAGCGTACGGGCGGCCACGAAGCCGGATTGATAGCTCTTCTTCGCATTACTCACAGAAGCTGGGAGATACGGGTCCGCATATACACCGGCGACTGTCCCGGCGAGGAAGAGGACTATGCCGAGTGTGAGATATTTTGCCTTGAGTTGTGTTTCCATGGTGTATAAATGTGCAAATTTTTACGTATCTACAGTATACCCAGACTCTTACCGGAAAGATTTTGTTATCCCCCTAAGAAAACTTCCTAGTTATGAACCGCTGAGCGCTTTGCGCGCACGCGGCTTCTTCTTCGGGCCGTTGCCCTCGAGCTTGTAGAGCTCGTCGCGGATGAGAGCGGCGGTCTCGAAGTCGAGCTCTTCGACTGCAGCCGCCATCTCTTCCCTCTTCCGCGCGATGAACACCTTGGGGTCGTCCTCGTAGGCGAGCGTGTCGAGCACGAGAAGTTCGTCGATCGTCTTCTGATGCTCGCTCCGCATGCTCTCGGCGATGTCGCGGATCTCCTTCTTGATGGTCATGGGCGTGATGCCGTGCTTCTCGTTGTACGCCATCTGGAGCGAGCGGCGGCGATTGGTCTCGCCGATAGCTTTGTCGAGCGAATTGGTCATAACATCGGCATAGAGGATGACGCGACCGAGCACATTGCGCGCCGCCCTACCGATGGTCTGGATGAGTGATGTCTCGGAGCGCAAGAAGCCCTCTTTGTCGGCGTCGAGGATACCGACCAGTTCCACCTCCGGCAAGTCGAGACCCTCGCGGAGCAAGTTCACACCCACGAGAATATCGAAACCGCCTTTGCGGAACTTGGTGAGGATGTCGATGCGGTCGATGGTCTTCACGTCGGAGTGGAGGTATTCGGCCTTGATGCCCTTCTCGCGCAGGAAGGCAGCGAGGTCTTCGGCCATCTGCTTGGTGAGGGTCGTCGCGAGCGCCCGCCCGCCGCGCGTGATGACAATCTCCGCTTCGCGTATGAAATCAGCGATCTGTCCTTTGTAGGAATCCTTCTCGACGACGCCGCGGACCGTGAGCTCGGGGTCGATGAGTCCTGTCGGCCGGATGATCTGCTCGACGATCTGCTCAGAATGCTCGCGTTCGTAGTTCCCCGGCGTGGCGCTCGTGTAGATGACCTGGCCGGTGCGCTCCTCGAACTCTTCGAAGCGGAGCGGGCGGTTATCGCGTGCCGACGGCAGACGGAACCCGTATTCGACGAGATTATCCTTGCGCGACTTATCGCCCGCATACATGCCGCCTATCTGCGAGACCGTCACATGCGACTCGTCGATGACCGTGAGGAAGTCCGCCGAGCCGTCCTTCTTGTGGGGGAAATAGGAGATGAGCGTGAACGGCGGCTCGCCCGGCTTCCGGCCGTCGAAGTGCCGCGAGTAGTTCTCGATGCCGCTCGTATACCCGAGCTCGCGGATGAGGGCGATGTCGTGGAGCGTGCGGCGCTTCAAGCGCTCTGCTTCGAGCGGTTTCGCTTCGCGTTTGAACTTCGCGAGCTGCTCCTCGAGCTCGAGCTTGATGTCTTCTATCGCGCGGTCGCGCTCCTCCACGCTCGTCACGAAGTGCTTCGCCGGGAAGACGAATATCGACGTCGGCTCCGCGAGCCTCGCGCGCGAGACCGGGTCGAGCTGGTCGATCTGCGCGATGACCTCGCCCTCGAAGCCGATGCGGTAGATGACGCGTTCGTTCACCGGCATGAACTCGAGCGAGTTGCCGATGGCGCGCAGCTGCCCCGGGTTGAGGTCGGCATTCGTGCGCTCGAAGTAGATGCCGACGAGCTTCCTGATGAGCGCTGCCCTATCTTCCTTCGCACCTTTCTCGATCTTCACATGCACCTTCTCGTACTGCTCCGGCGAGCCGAGGCCGTAGATAGCAGAGACCGATGCGACGATGATGACGTCCTTACGGGTGAGGAGCGCCTGGGTAGCCGCGTGGCGCAAGCGGTCGATCTCGGCATTGATCATCGCCTCTTTCTCTATATAAGTATCGGAGTGCGCGATGTATGCCTCCGGCTGGTAGTAGTCATAGTAGGAGACGAAATAGTGCACCGCGTTCAGGGGGAAGAATTCCCGATACTCCTGCGCGAGCTGAGCCGCGAGCGTCTTGTTGTGAGCGAGGACGAGGGTCGGCTTGTCATGCTCGGCGATGACGTTCGCCACGGTGAACGTCTTGCCCGAGCCCGTCACGCCGAACAGCGTCTGGTGGCGTAGACCCTTCTCGAGTCCTTCCTCGAGTTTCTTGATCGCCTGCGGCTGGTCGCCCGCCGGAGGATAGGGAGTGTGCAATTTGAAGTTCGCCATAGGTTAAGAGCGCGTCATTTCTACCGCTTCTCGCCCCGTAGCCAGCCGCGTCTGCGCGGCTGTGGTACTGGGGTCGCCCGCCGGAGGATAGGGAGTGTGGAGTTTGAAATTAGCCATACCTATTGATGATAATAGTCTTTTACGAAATTTGCGCGGTACTCGTCGAAGCGATCGTCGAGGACAGCCTCGCGCGCGCCTTTCACCAGGTCGAGGATGAAGCCGATGTTGTGCATCGAGCAGATGACGGAGCCCGTCATCTCGCCCGCACGCACGAGGTGCGAGACATATGCGAGCGTGAATTCGGTAGAAGTCGAACTTCTACCGAAACCGAGAGATGCGAGCGGGGTGAAGTCATCGCGATATTGGCCATTACGCAAATGGATGATGCCGTGCTTCGTATAGATAGAACCGTGACGGCCGATGCGCGTCGCCGCGACGCAATCGAAGGTGTCCATGCCGTTCGCGATGCCCTCCAATATGTCGCCCGGCTCGCCGATGCCGAGGAAGTGCCGCGGAAGCTCCTCAGGCAATTCGCTGACCGCCGCGGCGAGTGTGCCACGCATGTCCTCTTTGCTAAACGAGCCGCCGATGCCGATGCCGTCGAAGCCCATAGAGGCGATCTCGCGGGCTGATTCCCGGCGCAAGTCCTCATGCCGGCCGCCCTGCACGATGCCGAAGAGCGCTTGTCGCTTATTCGCATCGATGTTCTGCCGGTGCGCTTTAAGACTGCGCTCGGCCCATCGGTGCGTGCGGTCCATCGCCTCCTTCTGATACTCATACGGCTCGGTCGGCGAGGTGCACTCGTCGAAAGCGAAGAAGATGTCCGCGCCGAGGTCGTGCTGTATCTCGACCGAGCGCTCGGGCGTGAAGCGATGGAGCGTGCCGTCGAGGTGCGACGTGAATGAGACGCCTTCGTCGTCGATGATGGCGAGCTGTCCGTGCTGGCTCGCGACGCTCTCGTCGTAGACCGCGAGCTGGTCCTCCTTCTCGGTCACCTCGCCCTTGGTGAACTTGGAGATGGTCTTGCCGAAGGCCGCGCCGAGCGAGAACACCTGGAAGCCACCTGAGTCGGTGATGGTCGGCCCCTGCCAGCTCATGAACTCGGCGAGGCCGCCTGCCTTCTTCACGATGTCGGCGCCCGGCTGGAGATACAGATGATAGGTATTCGCAAGTACGACCTCGGCGCCGAGCGCCGTAAGCTGTTCCGGCAGGATTCCTTTCACATTCGCCTTGGTGCCGACGGGCGTGAAGGCAGGCGTGTGGATGACGCCGTGCGGCGTCGTGATGGTGCCAGCACGCGCGCCGCTCTGCGGCGCACGCTTCTCTATCTTGAAATCTATCGCGTTCATCATTTCTCACAGTACCGTATGAGCGACGCATTGACAAACCGCAATAAATGAGTAATTCTGCGACCAGACGGGATTAACCAGCCCACTCCGAGCCGGTCCCACTACACGCGAGGTTCTTTATGAATGGAAAACGAAATAGTGCAGCCTTGGTGGCAACATTGCTCCTCGGCGCTTGCAGCAGCATGAGCGGTCCCACCACGATAGGCGGACAGCCCGCCGGCCCCACCCCACCGGAATTCACAGGGACAGCATCCGGGGTTCCGGTCGGTCTATCCACGTACGCATACCAGGTGACAGTGTATCCGGGGCTCGATGGAAAGTTCGACCCGGATCCAAAACTGACTTATCAGGAATATACAGAGATCAGGCAGCTCGACTGGTATTGTGCCCGTAGGACCGACCAGATTTCAGGAAGGGCGAAAGAGATGTGGAAGCAGGCCGGCATGTATGGCGGCTTCGAAGGAGTGCTCGGCACCATCGGCGCGCTCTGGGGATTCCCCGGTGCAAGCGCGGGTTCGTATCTGAAATACATCGGCGCCACCGGCGCTGGCGGCGGGCTCGCGAGCGGCAGTATGACCTTCGAAGCGACACTTAATGTGGCCCATGGTTATTGCATGACGCAGATGGTCTACAAATCCGATGAGCTTGAGCACAAGCTTCAAAGGATTTCCATCATTCCGCTGTACACCGGGCAGGCGAAGCTGCCTCTCGTTACCGATGGGCCCGCCCCGGCATATGTCTGGAGCCAGAAGACCAGTACGTTTCTGCCGCCACCGCCGCAATAAGGAAGTCGTCTTCCGCATCAAAGAACAACGGGTTCGAACTGCACACAAGCAGTTCGAACCCGTTATATTTTTATATGCTCTGCAGCTATTGGCCCTTCTGCACCTTGAGGAGCTCCACTTCGAAGACGAGCGTGGAATTCGCCGGGATGACATTCCCTATCGCCTGGTCGCCATACGCGAGCGAAGCGGGGATGATGAGCTTGCGCTTGCCGCCCTCCTTCATGCCGACGATGCCTTCGTCCCAGCCCTTGATCACCTGGCCGGCGCCGAGCTTGAACGTGAAGCCGGTCGTGCCATGATTTGCGGACGCATCAAAGACCGTGCCGTCCGTGAGCGAGCCGACGTAATTCACGGTAACCGTGTCGCCGGATGCGGCCGTGGCGCCCGTACCGACGGTCTCGTCGGTCATCTGAAGCTGATCTGCATTGTCTGTGGGCATAGTGGTTGCTGTTTGAGTAGTAGTGGTAGTGGTCGCGGCTGCAGTCGAAGTGTCGGTCGACGGCGTCATATCCCCAAACGGCGAAAGCCCCGGGAAGATGAAGAACATCGCGATCACGACGAGCGCGAGTGCGACGGCGATACCGGTCTGAGTTGGTTTCATAACGATGGGTATGTTACTAAGCTTGAAAATCTTTGAATCGCCGTACCTCTTCGGCGACGGCGGCTTTCACGATATCCTCGTGCCCGGGGACCTCGCGATCGAGGAACTCTTTCAGCGCTGCCGCGTCGCCCTTCTCGGCGAGCGCGATGAACGCTTCGCGCTTATCCTCGGCGAGCCCCTTCATGACGGAAATGGTCGCCGCTTTGAGCGCCACTTCGCCGAATTGCGCGATGATCGTCCGCTGCTCTTCTGCGGGAACGTCAGTGATACCGAGGTCGGCGGCGATAGCGGCGGTTATTTCATCGGGCATAGGTGACATCATAGCATGGGTTATTTGATAAGTTTCTCAAAATCTCTCGGGTCGGGCACGGCAGTCGGCTTCGAGAAGAAACCGGCGATCCAGGATGTATGACCGGCAGCGGTGCGCGCACCAAGCTCATCCACCACCACCCGCGATCCGAGGATGGAGGGCACGCTGTGGGCGAAACGAATGGTCTTCCCTTGGTTCTCGGGACGCAGCAAGAAATCCTGAATAAACTTGAACCGCGATTCGTCAGTGCCGCCGTATGCTGCCAGATATGTTTCTCCCGAAGGAGAGTGCGCTTGATAGATTGCGGGAACATTCGGATGTATGGAAGCGCCGTCGAGCTTCGTCAGCAAGGGTGCCTCCGGCGCAGGCGTCGCGGCATGCTCTACCGCTGCATGTGCGGTCGGTGCCTCATGCGCAGGCACTTCATAAGAGCCGGTATGGATAGGGGCGCCTTCGCCATCGGTGACCGGATGGCCACTGCTGTCGACCAGATATCCCTGCTCATGGATGACCGGATGCGGGATCGCCGTCTCGACCGGCGCGGGCGGCTGCACCGCAGTCACGTCCACCTTCGTAATCTCGGGCGTCGTAACGGTCTCTGCCGGCGGTAACGGCTCCGCATGGACCGCCTCGGGATGAGGGTGGATCGGCGCTTCGTGAACCGCCGCGACCGCATGCATATCCGGCGCCGCATGGACGACATCCGCATGCAACGCATCCGCAAAATGCAGCTGACCGTCGCTGCCGATAGTCATGTGAGCGCTCGTGTCGATGCGGACGCTCTCGCCGTCATGGAAGAATCCGTGCTCTTTCGCGATGTCATGGACGACGCTATCGAGCGAAGCCTTGTCGTGCGCGCCGAGCAGCTTGGCAAGGTCGCTGCCGGGCTTCACGTTCGCCGGGAGCGTGTGCTTGTGCAATTCTCCCCACAGATCTTTCAGCATGCCTTCATAGCCGTGAGAGGAGGCTCCCACCGTCGGCATTTCGGGAACCTGCGGAATCGCGGCGGATTCGCCCGCGGCCGCGGGCTGCGGCACCTCCGCATGCGCCGGCGCACCGATCTTCCCCACCGCTTCGCGAGACGTCGCGCCGGCGTGACCGAACGGCCAATGCTGCTTCAACCACTCTTGCGTCGCGTCTCCCACATGATGCGTCTGCGCGTATTCGACGCTTTCTTTGACGCCCTCGACGAGGAGAAGCATGGCGCCAGTCATGAGAGCGGTCTTGCCGATCGCTTTCGCCATCGCTTTTTCCTTCTTCCATCTCCCCTCTTGCGCGTTATTCTCGTAGTTCAGGAAAGCGCTTGATAAGCCAGCGATGCGCTGTACAGCGATGCCGGACAAGCAGGCGACCGCCGCGGGCATCGAAACCGCAGAGAGGACTCCCGCCCCGATACCGAAACTGAGGCCGACGGCAAGTTTCTGTTTCCAACCCACCTTATTGTATCTCTCGCCGACGCCGCGGAACCATTTCTCCAACCCGCCGATGTCTTTCGCCTCTGCATCCAATTCCTTCGAGCGGTTCGCCAGCCGTTCCGCCGGGGATTCCGCGCTCTTCTTGCCGCCGAGCTTCTCGCTTGCGCGCTTCATGAACGCACGGAAGGTGCTGTGCTTCTCTTCCGGCGTACCCTCTTTCAGGATTTCCTGGACCCGTTCAGGGTCAAGCGCGTCCTCCGGATTCGGGATGATGGGCGCATCGATAGGAGACTCTTCCTTTCTCGGCCGACGATTGCTATGGAACACCGACGGCAACGGCTCCTCCGCTTCTTGCCGATTGCTTTTGAATACGGCCGCGAACTGCTCCGCCGTAAGCGGTGCGGGCGATGGTTCCCCTTCGTGCGTCTGTTCCTGTGCTTCTTCCACGGCCGCCTCCTCGGGCTTGATGCCGGCATTCGCGCGCATCTTCTTCAGAAGCTCAGCGGCTTCATCCTGCTCGGCGACTTCCTCTGCTGCCGACGCGGGCGAGCGGGCGACCTCTTCATGCCCAGCCTTAGCGGGAGAAACCTTTTCCTCTTTACGTTCTTTCAGCAACGCTTTCGTCGCCGTTTCGATCTTCTTCTTGATGCTGCCGTCCAGGCTCACCCCCATGCGCTGGATGCGCGCAGAGATGCTCGCCCGCGCTTCCGGGCTGGACTCTTGCCGGTATGCTTCCGAGAGTTTCTTTATATCTTCGAACGTCTCATTCGCCGATTCCCAGGCACGGTCGGGCAGATCGCGGGGATCGATGCCGTGCCGTCGGACCTGCTCGCCGAGTTTCAAGTAGGCGCTCTCGATCTCTTTTGTAAACGCAGTCGTATTGAACGGTCCGGTCTCAGGAGGAGCGGTCTCGACGGTCGGCGCTTCCTCCTTCGCTGCGATCGGCGATTCTGCCGGTGCCCCGATAGCATGCCTGATCTCGCGCGCGGCCTTTCTCCCCTTCCCGCCTTTTTTCGGATACTCCCTCCCGTCGGCGTGCGCTTCCTCGGCCGGTTCTTCTTCCGTGTCTCGTTGCGGTCGCGGGGGCTGTTCGATTTTTGCCATAGGTCAGTTCGAGAGGTAGCGTTCGCGAATCATGTTCTCAACTGTAGCACGGTCGCGGCCGTACGTGAGGGCGGAGAGCTGTATGAGATCATCTACCTGCTCATGATTGAGGGCGGGCAGATCCAGCGTCTTCATATCGAACGGCTTCTGCGGGATGCCGCCGGCAAGGATCTTCACATAGGCGTTCCGGTTCTCGATGTTCACGAAATCGAGCGTCTCGAATGCCGGCGCGAACTGCTTCGCGAAGAATTCCGCATCTTCTTCGCCGACGCGGAAGACGGCCATGTTGCCGACGTTGCCGAAGACCGCATTGCGCGTCTTCTCTTCTATCTGAGTCAGGAACTGGTGCGCCATAGTAAGCGCGAGCTTGTACTTGCGAGCTTCCGAGAGGATGCCGGGGATCGAATCGGTCGTCACATTCTGGAACTCGTCGATATAGAGATAGAACGGCGGATATGGCGCGCGCGGATTATCGGCGCGAGAGAGCGCGGCCATGAAGAGCTTGCCGACGATGATGAGGCCGAGCAGGTTCGCATTGCGCTCCCCGAGCCGGCCCTTCGAGAGGTTCACGAGGAGTATCTTCTTGCCGTCCATCACCTCGCGGAAATTGAAGGAGGAGTGCTGCTGGCCCACGATCGGGCGTATGAAATCGTTCGCCGTGAAGTCGTCGAACTTGTTCGTGATGTACGGGACGATGTTCTCGAGCGATGCTTCGCCGCCGGCTTTCGTCGCGATCTCGTTCCAGAACTGATTCACGATCGGATTCATGCTCTTGGCGAGCTTCTCGCGGCGAAACTCGCTATTGGAGAGCACGCGGGCGATGTCGAGTATCGTCGAACCGCTCGCGGGGTCCTCCATCACGAGCAGGGTCGCATTGCGGAAGTACTGTTCGAACGCCGGGCCCATGCTCTCGGGCACGTCGCCGTAGAGCCGTTTGAAAATCATCAGGAGCTCGTTCACGATGAAGGTCTTCTGCTCGGGTCGCGCCATGTCGTATTCGAGGAAGTTGAGCGCAAGCGGTCGCGAGAGGTCGGCCGGGTCGAAATAGATGACGTCCTTATAGCGCTCCGGCGGCACGGCGGCGAGGATGTCGAGGATGTCGGAGCCGTGCGGGTCGATGAAGCAGCAGCCATCGCCGTTCCTGATGTCCTGCATGATCATGCTCTTCATGAGCCCCGTCTTGCCGGTACCGGTCTGGCCGATGATATACATATGCCGCAGGCGGTCTTCCGGAGCGAGATAGATGTCGGTCGTCGTGCCGCGGTAGGTATTGACGCCGAGGAGCGCGCCTTGCTGCGGGAGCCCGAGCGGTGCCGGCGCGTGCGTCGTGCGCGACTGCTTCAGGTGCGGCGAGCTCTCGATGCCCGAGGGCGGGAAGTGATAGACGGTCGTGAGCTCGCGCAAGGAGAGCGGGAGCGCATCCGCGCTCGGTATGCGGAAGGAGAAGTCTTCGAGCACGCGCGGTGCATGCCGCGCGTCAGCGCGGACGAATTCCAGCCGATTCCCCTGCGTGTTCGCGAACTGGTTGAATGCCGCTTCGATATCGCCGAGCACGCGGAGGGCGGCGCCCGCATCGCTCGAGGAGACCGCGAGGCGCACGCTTGCGCCGACGATCGGCGTCGCTATCTTCTTCTCCACCTGTTCGATGTACGTCTTGTTCGCCTCGATCTGCCTGGTCTCGGCCTCTTTCGCCTTCTCGACGTCTTTCGGCTTGCTTGAGAAGAGCATCTTGCTGAAATCTCTTCCGAGCTCGCCGAGTACGGTCTCGGGCGTCGCGAACGCCGACCCGCGCTTCTCGCCCTTCCGAAGCGCCTGAAGGATCTTCCGATAATGCTGCACGTGCCGCTCGCCCCGCGGCTCGATGATGATCTGCAGCGCCGCGCCCTCGCCCGCGTGCTCGATCTTCGCGAAAGCGTTCATGATCGCGTTTATCGGATCGTAATCGAAATCAGCATAGTCCTTGAGCGGCAAAGCGGGATTCTCCGCGAAATGCGCGACCGATGCGAGCGCTACGCCGCCTCCCGCGAAGATGTTGTAGTCGGCCGGCTGCAGCACGAGATGCGCATCGGGGAATACCGCGAGCAGCTGCTTCTCGAAGAGATTCCGTTTGCTATCGGGCACCGCCGCATAGAATTGCAGCTCGGGGCTATCGGCGGGCACCGCGAGCTCGAGTGCGAAGTAATTCGGCTCGCCCGGCGCGGCCTCGCCGACCGAGAGGAGTCCCGCATAGAATTGCTCCATGCCAGAGATGAGTTCCTTCAGCGACTTCTCGCGCGATTGCGGCTCGCCCGCCTTGGGCCCCGGCAACGCTATCTCGTAGAGCGACATGCGGAGCGCCTGGAAGCGTGGCGCCTTCTCGTCGAGGCCCGAGGCTGGGAGCCCGGCGGCGATGTACCGCACCAGATAGCGGTGGAAATCGTCCGCGACCTGTGGATCGCCGACCCTCTCCAAGACCGCAAGCGCATTCTTGATGCCCTTCTCCTGCATCGTCCGTATGAGACCCTTCACCGCCTCTTCCGAACGGCCGAGACCGAGTTCGGCGAGGAGCGCATCCGCTTCGCTCGCTTTCGTCGCCTCGCTCAGCCGGTATTCGCTCGTGAGCACTTCTGCCGGCGCCGCGTGATGCTCGTATATCTTCTCGGAAATGATCTTCGCGCGTTCCTCCGATGCGCCGCTCTCCGCGAGCTCCGCCTCCTTGCGCGCGACCTGCTCTCGCAGGTACGCAAGCTCTTCTTCGGGCGTAGACAGCTTCGGTACGGATTCCATCATTTCATACAGTATACCGCGCGATGGGCCATCGTGATTCACGATCAGGGCTTGGGACGGGATATCTCACGAGGTATACTACATTCGCATGCTCGACTTCCTGCTCGCCTGTATACATCTCGACCCCATCACCATCCTACAGACCGGAGGCTACCTCGGCATCGCGGCACTCATCTTCGCCGAGAGCGGGCTCTTCCTCGGCATCTTCCTGCCAGGCGATTCGCTTCTCTTTGCTGCAGGGCTCCTCGCGACGAATGGATTCTTCGTCGTCGGCCCGCTCATCATGATCGTCGTCGTTGCGGCAATTGTTGGCGACTCTGTAGGCTACTGGTTCGGATCAGAAGTCGGTGAGCGTCTTTTTGATCGTAAAGACTCTCGCTTCTTCAAGCAGGAATACCTCCGCCGCACCGAGCGTTTTTATAAAAAGTATGGCGGTCGCGCCGTGGTGCTCGCGCGCTTCGTACCGATCGTGCGCACCCTCGCGCCTATCCTCGCCGGTGTGAGCACTATGAAATACCGCGTTTTCCTCGCGTACAACATGCTGGGCGCGTTCCTCTGGGGTACCGGCATGATTCTGCTCGGCTTCCTGCTCGGTTCCATCATCCCCAATAGCGAGAAATACATCCTGCCGCTTTCGCTCGTTATTGTCGTAGTGTCTTTCCTCCCCATCTTCTTGAACCTCGCCCGCGGTAAGCGCGCGGTCTAGAGTCGATACGCTTGTTTGACTTATACAAACTAACGGTGTAATTTTGTTTTAGACAATCCAACGCAGTTATTTTCCGGAGGAAATACGAATGACAAACACACTATCCTGGAGTGACATCCTTTCGTG
>DATKTL010000008.1:0-3782 GCA_035531095.1 Minisyncoccota bacterium
TGAACTTCGCGTCTTCGACGAGGCGCTCCGAGATGATGATGGCGTCTTCGTAGTTCGCACCGTTCCAGCTCATGAAAGCGACGCGGACGTTCTGTCCGAGCGCAAGCTGACCCTGGTCGGTCGACGAGTTGTCGGCGAGCACGTCGCCCTTCTTCACCTTGTCGCCAAGCACCACCGACGGACGCTGCATGAACGTCGAGTTCTGGTTCGTCTGCGTGATGCCCTGGAGCGGATAGTCTTTCTTCTTGCCTTCCTTGTTCAGGACGACGACCTTGCGCGCGTCGACGTACGTCACCTCGCCCGCTTCTTGTGCGAGGACGAGGCGTCCGGTCGAGCGGGCTGCGGGCTCTTCGATGCCGGTGGCCACGAGCGGCGCCTCCGGGATGAGGACCGGGGTCGCCTGCTTCTGCATGTTGCTGCCCATGAGCGCGCGGTTCGCGTCGTCGTGGTCGACGAACGGGATCATACAGGTCGCGACGGAGAACATCTGATAGGTCGATGCGTCCATGAGCGTGATCATCTCGCGCGGGACGATGATCGGGTCGCCCTTGTAGCGAGCCTCGACCTGTTCGAGCGCGATGCGACCATTCGCATCGAGCTTGGTCGCGCCGTGCGCGACGTATTCGAGCTCTTCATCGAGCGCGTTCAGGTGGACGATCTCGTCGGTCACTTTGCCGCCCTTCACGCGGACGTACGGGGTCTCGATGACGCCGAAGTCGTTCACGCGCGCATGGGTCGCCATGTGGAGGATGAGGCCGATGTTCTGGCCTTCCGGCGTATGGATCGGGCAGAGGCGGCCGTAGTGGGACGGGTGCACGTCGCGCACTTCGAAGCCGGCGCGTTCGCGGGTGAGGCCGCCGGGACCGAGCGCGGAGAAGGTGCGCATGTTCTCGAGCTCGGAGAGGATGTTCTGCTGGTCCATGAACTGCGAGAGCTGGTTGGCCGTGAAGAACTCATGCACGGAGGCATGGAACGGGCGCGGGTTCACGAGCGCCATCGGGAGCGTCGTCTCGCTCTCGATCGTCGACATGCGATCCTGGATGTTGCGCTTCATGCGGCTCATGCCGACGCGCATGCGCGACTGGAGGAGCTCGCCGACGAAACGCACGCGGCGGAAGCCGAGGTGGTCGATGTCGTCCGGGCGGGCCGAGGGATCGGCATTGAGCTTCACTATCTCTCCGATGATGCGGACGAAGTCTGCGAGCACGAGCGTGCGCTTCTCGAGTGCCTTCTCGGTGGTCGGCAGACCGAAGCGTGAGTTGAGACGCGCGCGGCCCACCTTGCCCAGGTCGTAGCGCTCAGCCGAGAAGAGCGATTGCACGAAGTTCTTCGCGTTCTCGGGAGTTGCGAGATCGCCATCGCGCATGCGGCGGTGGATCTCGACGTAGGCCTCCTCGATCGACTTCGCTTCGTCGTGCGCGAGCGTGGCCTGCATCGCTGCTTTCGCGAGCGGGTCCTTCTCGAAATGCTTCAGCACCGCCTCGCCGAGGCCGCCGCCGAAGACCGTGAGGATCTGGCTGATCGGGAACTTGCGCTTGCGGTCGATCTTCATGAAGATCGCGCCGTCCGCCTCGGAATCGATCTCGATCCAGACGCCGCGGAGCGGGATGATCTTGCTGCCGAAGAACGCCTTGCCGCGGATGAGCTCGGACACGAAGAAAGCCCCGAAGCTCCTCGCGAGCTGCGGGACGATGGCGCGTTCCACGCCGGAGACGATGAAGCTGCCGTGCGGCGTCATCATCGGCACATCGGTGAGGAAGATCTCTTGCGTCTTCTCGGAGCCGAACGTCTTGTTGACGAGCTTCACGGTCGCCTTGACCGGCGCCTCGTAGGTGCGCGCATTCTCGCGTGCGAAGGCTTCGTCGAACTTCGGTTCGCCTATCTCGAAGCTCTCGAACTGGAGTTCGAACTTCTTGCCCGAGTAGTCGGTGATCGGCGAGAACTCTTTGAAGAGCTCCATGAGACCGTCCTTGATGAGCCAATTGAACGAGTCGCGCTGGTGGCCCACGAAATCCGGGAACGGGACGGAGGGTGCCTGGTAGGCGCCGAAGGTCTTCTGGACGATGTTTTTAAGCATGTGGTGTCGCGATGAGGTAATAATATAAAATGCAAACGCACGGACACAGTCCGCTTTCGCTCTTGCGTTTATTCGGTTCCCGTATTGAGTCTGCCCCGCCCTCCATTACTCAGTCGTATCTTGAGCCTCATAGTACCACCCCCGCCCCAAGCTGCGCAAGGGGTCTGTGGACAAAACAAAACCGCCCCGATGTTCCGGGGCGGCGAAACTTACTTGTGGTTACTGTAGAAGTCAGCCAGTGTCCGCATAAGATCTGTACCGAGCTCCCCATTATTACTTGCCTTGCCTGGTCCATATAGTTTAACCACGGCCACAGCCCCATTCTTCATAGAATCGGGGTCGGTTCCTTCGCAGACCCTGAGATGCCAATCTCCGGAACGCGAAGGGAAAACTTCGACAAAAGATCCCGGAGCCGCACCTTCAATCTTGAGAGAATCCATTTCCATCTCCTTTCACGAACATTGAACACACCGTCCGCAGTATTACTTCTCCTTCCGCCACTCGTCAATCTTGGCATGATGGCCGGTCTGGAGGACGGCAGGGACCTTATATTTCTTCTCTTTGTACAAAATGGTTTCGGGGCGGGTGTAGACGGCAGAGGAGGCGATGCGGCGCTCCTCCACCGAGGCGTCCTTGCCGAGCACGCCCGGCAGGCGGCGCGTGACGGCGTCGACTATTGCGAGTGACGGGACTTCCCCACCGGTGTAGACCGCTTCGCCCACGGCATATTCCTTAATCGGCGCCATCGTCTTCAGTATCTTCTTCGCACGCTCGTCGATGCCCTCGTAGCGGCCGCACACGAGCACCACATCGTCGCACGAAGCGAGCGCATCGGCGTCTTTGTTCGTAAATTGTTTTGCGCTCGGCGAGAACCAGATGATGACCTGCTTGCGCGGCTTCGAGCTGCGCGACTTCAGCGCTTTCTCGACAGCCTTCACGACCGGCAATGCCATCATCACCATGCCCGGGCCGCCGCCGTAGGGGCGCTCATCTACCTTCTTATAGCTCCCCTCCGGGCCCGCGACGAAATCGCGCGGGGACTGATACGTTATGGAAATCTTCTTCTCCTTGCGCGCGCGGCCGATGATCGACGCCGAGAGATAGGCGTCGCACGCTTCTTCAAACAATGTGATTAGGTGGAATTTCATATCGAAAGATTCGAGAGTGGGACGCCGCAAGGATGAGCCGGTTTTATTTTTGGAGGGTCAAGCGTAGTGCACACGTATCATGACACTCTCTTCGAGACGGGCGGTCTGAGATATTTTTGCGCATTCCATACCTGTGGCGGGTAACGCACCCCAAAAACAAGACTGGCGAATCCGATGTCGAACAAACTACAACTCCTCGACTACTTGGTCGACGGTCTTCATCTCCGGCTCGGCCGAGAGCGCCGAGGGGCGCATGCCGCCCATCGGCTCGTTGATCTTCAGGTTCACGCGCGCATTGCCCTTCATGCCGACCACGCGGAGGAGGATGCGGAGCGCCTCGGCGGTCTTGCCGCTCTTGCCGATGATCTTGCCCATGTCGTCGGGATGGACGGTGAGGGTCAAGAGGACGCCCATCTGATCGATAGTGCGCGTCGTCTCGACCGACTCGGGATGGTCGACGAGCGCCTTCACTGCGTATTCGAGGAATGCCTGATCTGGTTCCATAGAGGGATATAGGTTATGTGTCCGCCAAGGGCGGAATCGGAGTTACGCGACCG
>DATKTL010000009.1:0-15167 GCA_035531095.1 Minisyncoccota bacterium
AAGAGCTTCAGCAATTTCGGCTCGGTGATGACGGAAGAGCTCCGCAACCTGAACCCGCTCAACGTGATGACGAGCAAGTATCTCATCATCGAGAAGCCGGAAGAGTCGTTCGCGGCGCTCATCGCTCGGACTAACACTAAATAAATCAGTATGGCAATCTTCGGCGACAACAAAAAGAAAGAGAAGAAGGAGAAGGTGGTGCGGACGCACCGCGCGCACTCGACCGTGTCTCTGCACGGTAAGGCGCACGACGTCATCCGCGCGCCGTGGTTCTCTGAGAAGGCGCTCCTCGGCACGGAGAAGGGTGTGTACGCCTTCGCCGTCCGCCCGGAAGCGACGAAGCCCGAGATCGCGGGCGCTATCAAGGAGATCTACAACGTCACGCCGAAGGCGATCCGCATCGTGAACCTCCCGGGCAAGTCGAAGGCGATGCGCTCGCGCCGCGGTATGGGCACGCGCGCCGCACGTTGCAAAGCGTACGTCTACCTGAACGCTGGCGACAGCATCCAGTTCGCATAACCATTTCCGTATGAAGACTTACAAACCGACAACCGACAGCCGCCGCTCGATGACGACCCTCCCGTACAAGGAGCTCCTCTCCGGCGACGAGCCGTACAAGCCGCTCCTCAGCGCGAAGAAGCGCCGCGGCGGCCGCAACGCCGCCGGCCGCATCACGATGCGCCACCAGGGCGGCGGACACAAGCGTCGCCTGCGCGATGTCGATTTCTCGTACGACAAGAAGAACATCCCGGCCGTGATCGAGACCGTCGAGTACGACCCGTTCCGCAGCGCCTTCATCGGCCTCGCGCTCTACAAGGACGGCGAGCGCCGCTATGTGGTCCTCCCGAAGGAAGTCGCGGTCGGCAGCACGTTCATCGTCGCCGAGGATGCGCCGCTTACGGCGGGCAACCGCCTCCCGCTCGGGAAGATTCCGGTCGGTACCGCGGTATACAACATCGAGATCGCTCCGGGCACCGGCGCCTCGCTCGTGCGCTCTGCCGGCACCTATGCCGAAGTGGTCGCTCATGACGCCGGCTATGCGCAGATCAAGCTCCCGTCGACCGAAATCCGCAAGGTCTCCGACCTCGCCTGGGCATCCATCGGCGCCGTCGGCAACGAAGAGTACAACCTCGTTTCTATCGGCAAGGCAGGCCGTAGCCGCTGGCTCGGCATCCGCCCGACGGTCCGCGGCACCGCGATGAACCCGGTGGATCACCCGCACGGCGGCGGCGAAGGCCGCCAGGGTCGCGGTCTGCGCCGCGCGAAGACCAAGTGGGGCAAGCCGTCCGGCAAGGGTCAGAAGACCCGCACCCCGAAGAAGTACTCAAACGTGTTTATTGTCAGCCGTCGCAAAGTCGGTAAAAAACGAAAAGGTTAGGCGAGCATGCCCCGTCACTCGTCTTCGAGTGTCTGGGGAAGCGCAAGGGGTAAGCCGCAAGGCATGCTCCACCGCTCGTCCGCGAGTGCCGGAGCGCAAGTGACGATTTCAGGACATAGCATAAAGAACGCCCGGGACCTTGTCCCGGGCGTTTCCGTTCGTTTCATATGTACTCTTCAGGCCAGCAGTGCCGCTCTAGTTCGATCACTCGCGGCAGAGCGAGTGAGGCGAGTGAGATGCTCGTCCGGGAGCGTATCTCGTTTCCGATGCATACCGCCCCTTCTTGGAGGAAAGCGTCGGCAGCCGTCTGCGCTTCCGCTTCAGAACTCGCGGTGATGATATGCTGCTTCCGCTCACAGATTATCGCATTCGGGTCATACGTCGCCGGCCTCGGTTGCACATACTTCAAAATGAACATGGTGCTACTCCTTTCCGTGTGGGGTAACCACCCAGAGTGTACACCTTTTCAGATGTTCAGCGATATTCGGGTTTCAGGATTCTTCCGAGTTCAGAAACGGGGATGCGGAGCGTCTGCGGGCCGGATGAGTAAGGGGCGACCGCATACGGGGCGAAGAGGATGACGAAATCCTTATTATCGAAGAAGAAGTTCGCGAAATTCTTGTCTTCCGGCGTCGTGCCGCTGTCGAGCATCTGCGCGCTCGCGTTCTTCCCGATGACAGCCGGCAGCTTCGCGCGTGCGATCGATGAGAGCGTGCCGAGGTAGTCGGCACCCGGCACAAAGAGGTCGGCGAGCGAGAGGGCAGCCCCGCTCGTCGTGTCGAAGGTGAACGTGTGGAAGAAGGTGTTGCCATGCGCGCCGAGCGTGTCTTCATACGTCGTGTAGATATAGGAGACGGTGCGGGGCGACGAGGCGATGAGATAGACGATCTGGAGCTTCTCTTTGCGGCCCTGGTCGAAGCCCATCATATGGATGTCGTTCGCGGTGAGATTGGCGAAATTGCCGTCGGTCTTGAACTGCACGATCGTATCGCCGACGAATTTCTCCATAAGCGCGACCGCAGCGGCGTTCGCCGCGGGGCCGACAGCGGCCAAGAGGGGAGTGCTGGTCGCGTGGTTGGCGGCGATGTCGTAATACGCAGCGTGCTCGCTGTAGCCGCCGTCCGGCAGCGCCATGGTCGCCGTCGTTCCGGGTGCGGTGGCGGTGAGGGGTCTCGTGGCGGCGTAGAAACCGATGCTGCCGAGGATGACAAGTATGGCCGCAATACCGGATAGGGTTGATTTTTTCATATGTCTATAGTGTAGCAAAATACCGCGTATACGGGCTTGTTCCCCCGGGGAAAAAGAAGACGTTTCATATTAAAAATGTCAAGGTTCTGAAACGGATTAGGATGTATGAGGTCATTTCGGGGCGGTATAGTTGACTCCGCAGACGACTTCCTGTATCTTGGCAGTATCCCGCGGCGCGGGCTTTTCATTACTTCTTATGTCACGCTCACTCAAGAAAGGACCCTTCGTGGACGCTAAGCTCCTGAAGAAGATCCTCGATAAGAAACCGGCAACCGCCGGCGTAATTAAGACATGGGCCCGCCGCAGCCAGATCAGCCCGGAAATGGTCGGATTCACGTTCGGCGTCCACAACGGCAAGGCGCACATAGAGTTTACGGTCTCTGAGGAGATGGTGGGGCACCGTATGGGCGAGTTCTCCCCGACCAAGAAGTTCATCCGTCACGGCGGTAAGATGCAAAAAGAGATCGAGCAGAAGCGTCAGCAGGCCGAGATAACCGCTGCGAAGGCCGCGAAGGCGTCGCCAGCTCCGGCGAAGAAGAAATAATGTATGGCCAACGCATCCCTTAAGAGTCATAACCAGTCCCCGCGCAAAGTCCGTCTCGTCACGGACCTCGTGAAGGGTAAGAAGGTGCCGGCAGCGCTCGTGGCGCTCGAGTTCCTGCCGCGCCGTGCGGCTGACCCGGTGGCGAAGGTCATCAAGAGCGCCGCAGCGAATGCGAAGGTACAGGGCAAGAATCCGGACGATATGACGGTGAAGAACATCATCGTCGAGAGCGCCGGCATGATGAAGAAGTACCGCCCGCGCGCCTTCGGTCGCGCCGCACCGATCCGCCGCCGCAAGAGCCGCATCCTCGTGACTCTGGCATAGCTTCCTGCACAATTTATATGACACACACCGTACATCCTTACGCACACCGCCTCGGCATCATCCGCGACTGGAAGAGCCGCTGGTTCGCTGCGGATAGCAAGAGCTATCGCGAGAACATCAAAGTCGACGAGATGATCCGCCGCTTCCTCGCGAAGAAGCTGCGCGGCACCTTCACGAGCGGCATCGAGATCGAACGCTCGGCCGCTGAACTGCGCGTCATCCTCTCGACCGCCCGCCCGGGTCTCGTCATCGGCCGTTCCGGCGAGAATGTGGCGAAGCTCCGCGCTGAGATAGCGGCAGAAGTGCGCAAGGCGGCACCGAAAGATCGCCGCACGCTCAAGCTCGATATCAATGAGATCCGCCAGCCAGAGACTGATGCGGCTGTCGTCGCCTACATGGTCGCTGAAGGCTTGGAGAAGCGTATGCCGTTCCGCCGCGTCTTGAAGCAGACGATCGAAAAGGTCATCGCCGCTCGCGAGGTCGAGGGCGTGCGCATCGCGGTCTCGGGTCGCCTCGGCGGCGCCGAGATGAGCCGCAAGGAGGAGCTCAAGAAGGGCCGCATCCCGCTCCAGACCTTCCGCGCCGACATCGATTTCGCGCATGAGAAGGCATACCTCCCGTACGGCGTCATCGGTATCAAGGTGTGGATCTATAGAGGCAACGTGTACCAGGACAAGAAGACGTCCGTCCGCATGCCGGAGGCGGCGCCGATGCGCGGCTAATTTCTGAATATGCTTTTCCCTAAAAAAGTAAAACATCGCAAGTGGCAGACGCAGCGCCTCTCCGAGAAGCGTCTCAGCCGCCCCGATACGCGCGGCACGGACGTCGTGTTCGGCTCTTTCGGCTTGAAGGCCATCACGCCTGCCCGCGTGACGAGCAATCAGATCGAGTCCGCCCGCAAGGTGCTCACTCGCGCGACCGCGAAGACCGGCAAGCTCTGGATCCGCATCTTCCCTGACCGCCCGGTCACGGCGAAGCCGGCGGAAGTGGGTATGGGTAGCGGCAAGGGCGATCCGAAGCACTACGTCTTCCAGGTGCGTCCGGGGCGCGTCCTCTTCGAGATGGACGGCGTGCCGGAGGATATCGCTCGCGCGCACCTGCGCCAGGCCGGCATGAAGCTGCCGGTGAAGACCGCGATCGTCACGCGCCAATAATTGCTTTTTTCTCATTTGTATGACAAAAAAAGAAGTAATGACGACGAAGACTAATCAGGAGCTCGCAAAGCTCCTCGCGGATACGCGTGCCGAGCTCCGCACGGAGCGCTTCTCGGCTGCCGGTGCTCGCGCCAAGGACAGCAACTCGCCGAAGAAGCTCCGCGCCACCGTCGCCCGCGTGCTCACGGAACAGCGTTCTCGCGAATTCACCGCTGCATAAATTCTATGGAAACAAAAACCCTCCGCCCCCAATCATTCGTCGGTGTCGTCGTGAAGACGGCCATGACCGACACGGCTACCGTCCGCGTCGACCGCTACGTGAAGAATGCGAAGTACAAGAAGTACTTCGTCCGCTCTAAGAAATTCCTCGCGCACAACCCGGGGAATACCGCGCAGGTCGGCGACACCGTCACGATCGTCGCGACCCGTCCGATCTCGAAGCTGAAGAGCTTCATCATCGACGCGGCGAAGACCGTATCGTCCGTAGCGAAGGAGAACAACTGATATGCTGCAACCCCAATCCATCGTCAAAGTGGCAGATAACTCCGGCGGCACGGTCGCGCGCATCTTCAAGGTGCTCGGCGGCAGTAAGCGGCGCTATGCGGAGATAGGCGATATGGTCGTCGTCTCCATCCAGACGGCGCAGCCGCGCAAGGCCGTGAAGAAGAAGGACATCTGCCGCGCGATCGTCGTGCGCCAGGTGAAGCCGTTCGGGCGCAAGGACGGTTCGTACGTCCGGTTCGATGAGAATGCGGTCGTCCTCATCGAGAAGCAGGGCAAGGAGATGGGCCCGAAAGGGAACCGCATCTTCGGTCCGGTGCCGCGCGAGCTTTCCTTGATGGGATGGCACTCCATCGTGTCGCTCGCTCCTGAAGTCGTCTAATCCTATTCCTATGCACGTCAAAAAAGGAGATACCGTAAAGGTCATAGCAGGCAAGGACAAAGGGAAGACCGGCGTCATCAGTCGCGCCCTGCCGAAGGCAGACAAGGTCATCGTCGAGGGGGTCGCGATCGCGAAGCGCCACACGAAAGGCCGCGCGGGCGAGGTCGGGCACATCAAGGAGCGTCCGCGCCCGATTCACGTATCGAATGTCGTGCGTATCGAGAAATAATATGTCTATCACCAAACAAAAACAGCAGACTGCCTCCGCCGCGCTCGCGGAAACCTTCGGCTACACGAGCCCGATGCAGAGCCCGCGTATAGAGAAGATCATCGTCTCCACCGGCGTCGGCAAGAAGCGCGACAAGAAGCAGCTCGAGCTCATCGAGAATCGCCTCGCGAAGATCACCGGCCAGAAGCCGTCACTGCGCCCCGCGCGCATGTCCATCGCCTCCTTCAAGGTGCGCGAGGGCGATACGGTCGGCATGCAGGTGACGCTCCGCGGCGCTCGCATGTTCGATTTCATCGATAAGGTGATCCATATCGCTCTCCCGCGTACGCGCGACTTCCGCGGCTTGAAGGCGTCGGCGATCGACGACATGGGGAACCTCACGATCGGCATCAAGGACAACACTATCTTCCCGGAAACGAGCGATGAAGACCTCAAGGATGTCTTCGGGCTCGCGATCACCATCGTCACCTCGGCCAAGTCGAAGGCAGAGGCAGAAGCGTTCTTCCGCCACCTCGGCATGCCGCTTATCGTTGACTCGGGCGTAAAACGCTGATAGTCTCTGACTACGCTCCTCGGAGCTTTATTTTTTATGGCAAAGAAATCCCAACTCGCACGGCTCGTCAAAAAGACGAAACTCGTCGCAAAGTACGCAGAGAAGCGTGCGGCTCTTAAGGCTGCCGGCGATTCTGCCGGGCTCCAGGCCTTGCCGAGGAATTCAGCTCCGGGCCGCTTGAAGAACCGCTGCGCGATTACCGGCCGCTCCCGCGGTTACATGCGCGCATTCGGTCTCTCGCGCATCCAGTTCCGCGAGCTCGCGCTCGAGGGGAAGATCCCGGGCGTTAAGAAAGCCTCCTGGTAACTATGATTACTGACCGCATCGGCGATTTCATCATCCGTCTGCAGAATGCCGCTCGTATCGGCAAGCCGCAGGTGTCAATGCCGTACTCCGGGCATGTCCTCGCTATCGCGAAGAAGCTCAAGGACCTCGGTTTCCTTACGTCAGTCGCTGTGGAGGCGAAGGGTGATAGCGAAGTGAAGAAGGAGATCGTCGTCGCGATCGCCTACAACGAGAAGGGGCAGCCGAAGCTTCGCGGCGTGAAGCGCATCAGCAAGCCGGGCCGCCGCCTTTACGTACCGCATACGGAAGCGCACACGGTGAAGGGCGGTACGGGCGTCCGTCTCATCTCGTCCTCCGCCGGCATCGTCTCGGATCGCGAGGCGCGCAAGGCGAAGGTCGGCGGCGAGAATCTCTTCGAAATCTGGTAATACTATGAGCCGACTCGCCAAAAAACCGACAGCAGCAGGCAAGGCCGACGTTTCCGTCGCGCAGGGCGTCCTGACCGTCAAAGGATCGAAGGGTACGCTCACCAAGCGCGTACACCCCTCGGTCGGCATCACCGTCGACGCCGGACAGGTCACCATCGCGCCCTTGGACCGCTCCCGCCTCGCCAAGGCGCTCACGGGCACGTTCGCATCGCACGTGAAGAACATGGTGCAGGGCGTCGAGACGCCGTTTCAGAAGAAGCTCATCCTCGAGGGTGTCGGCTATCGCGTCGAGCTCAAAGGGAAGGACATCGTCCTCACGGTCGGATTCTCGCACACGGTACCGCTCACCATCCCGGACGACGTCACCGCGACGGTCGAGAAGAACGCCATCAAGCTCGAGAGCATCAATAAGGAATCGCTCGGACAGTTCGCCGCGAACATCCGCCGCGTGAAGCCGCCGGAGCCGTACCTCGGCAAGGGCATCCGCTACGAAGGGGAAGTCATCCGCCGCAAGCAGGGCAAGAAGGCCGTCTAAACTACTATGCAACACGCACCCACCACCACATCCGAACTCCGTAAGCGCCGCCACGCGCGCGTGCGCGCGACAATCAAGGGCACTCCGGAGCGCCCGCGCCTCGCGGTGTACCGCAGCAACCGCTTCGTGTCCGCTCAGCTCATCGATGACACGGCGGGGAAGACGATCGCCGCGTCGCACGGCCGCGAGTTCAAGGGTCCGCAGTCGGTGCAGGCGACGTCGGTCGGCGCAGCCATCGCCAAGGCGGCGAAGGCGCTCGGCGTGAGCGCGGTCGTCTTCGATCGCGCCGGCTACCGCTACGGCGGCCAGGTGAAGTCGCTCGCCGATGCGGCGCGCGAGGGAGGCCTCACATTTTAATACTCATGACTACGACAATGGAACAGGAGACAGTAAAGGAAGCAGAAGTCGGTGTCGAGACGCCGGTCGCTCCGGTCGTCACTGCGGAAGCGGCGGCACCGGCAGCCGTCACGGCGCAGCCGTCGTCACGCGGTGGCGCCCGCGGCGCTATCCGCGGCCGCTCCTCGCGCCCGGGCGGCCGTACTGCGCGCGCCCCGCGTGAGCGCGGCGAGTTCGACCAGGTCACCATCGATGCGCGCCGCGTGGCGCGCGTCATGGCGGGCGGTCGCCGTTTCAATTTCAGTCTTGTCGTCGTCATCGGCGATCGGAAGGGTCGCGTCGGCGTCGGTCTCGGCAAGGGCGTCGACACGGCGCTCGCGATCGACAAGGCGACTCGCGACGCGAAGAAGCACCTCTTCACCGTTCCCCGCACTGCGAGCGGTTCCATACCGCACGAGGTCTCAGCGAAGTACGCCTCCTCGACGGTCGAGATCATCCCGTCGAAGGGTCGCGGCCTCGTCGCCGGCTCGGCGATGCGTACCGTGCTCGACCTCGCCGGCGTGACCGACGTCGTGACGAAGATCCACACTCGCTCGAAGAACAAGCTCACCATCGCCCGCGCGACGGTCGAGGCTCTGAAGCAGCTCCGCACGAAGTAACATTTTCCGTATGCAACTCAACTCCATCGCTCCTCGCACCAAGAACAAGAAGAACGCGGCCGTCGGTCGCGGCGGCAAGCGCGGCAAGACCTCCGGTCGCGGCGGCAAGGGCCAGACGGCTCGCGCCGGTCACCACATCCGCCCGGAAGTGCGCGATCTCATCAAGAAGCTTCCGAAGCGCCGCGGCCACGGCAAGAACCGCGCTCGTACCGTCCGTACCAATCGCATCGCTACCTCGGCGGTGAATCTCGCCGCGCTCGAGGCAGCCTATCAGGCGGGGGAGACCGTCTCGCCGGCATCGCTTGTCGCGCGCGGGCTCGTGCGCCGCGCGAAGGGTCGCGCGCCGATCGTGAAGGTGCTCGGTGCGGGCACGCTTACCAAAGCGCTCGTCATCAAGGGTTGCATGGTGTCTGATGTCGCGCGCGCTGCGCTTGTCGCGGTCGGTGGGACTCTCCATGATTAATTCTTTCATCCGCAAGATCACACTCGCTTTCGGCGATTCCGAAATACGCGCTCGTGTCCTCTTCCTCGTCGGCGCGCTCGCGCTGTTCCGCTTCCTCGCCGCGATACCCATCCCGGGCGTCGATAAGGGTGCGCTCGCGCAATTCTTCGCGAGCAACCAGTTCTTCGGCCTTTTGAACGTATTCTCGGGCGGCGGGCTTTCGAAGCTCTCGATCGTGATGCTCGGCGTCGGTCCGTACATCACCGCATCGATCGTGATGCAGCTCGCGACTATCGTCTTCCCGCAGGTGAAGCAGGCTTACTTCGAGGAAGGAGAGGCCGGCCGCGCGCAGTTCATCGAATGGAGCCGCCTCCTTACGATTCCTATCGCGGTGCTGCAGTCCATCGGCTTCCTCTTCTTGCTCCAGAGCCAGAGCGTCATCGGACAGCTCGGCCCCGTCGCACTCATCGCGAACATCGCGCTGGTCACCGCCGGCTCGATGCTCCTCATGTGGCTCGGCGAGCTCGTGACGGAATTCGGCATCGGTAACGGCGTCTCGCTCATCATCCTCGCTGGCATCCTCGCACGCGTTCCGTCGAGCATCTCAGAGACCATCTTCGCGGCAAGCGCGGCGAACATCCCTGCCTACCTCGGCTTCTTCTTCCTCGCAGCGGCGATGGTCTATGCGGTCGTGGTCGTCTCCGATGCGGAGCGCTCGATCCCGATCGCCTACGCTCGCGCGATGCGCGGCGCGGCGATGGCGCAAGGCGCCGCGACCTATCTCCCGATCCGCCTCCTCCAGGCTGGCGTGATCCCCATCATCTTCGCGCTCTCGCTCCTTCTCGTGCCGCAGATGGCGCTCTCGATGCTCTCGGCGATCCATGTCTCCTTCGCCGCCGGCGCCTCGCTGTGGTACACCGCTTTCCTCTCCAATCCGTGGCAGTACGGCTCGGTCTACTTCCTGCTCGTGGTCCTCTTCACGTATTTCTATACCGCCGTCACGTTCGAACCGAAACGCGTCGCCGAGAACCTCCAGAAGACCGGTGCCTTCGTCCCTGGCGTACGCCCCGGCCGTGAGACTGAGGAGTACATCAACAACGTCGTGAATCGCATCACGCTCCCGGGCGCCTGCTTCCTCGGCCTCCTCGCCGTCGCACCGAGCATCATCCAGGGGCTCACCGGCGTCACGACGCTCGTGCTCGGCGGCACGGCCCTCCTCATCGCCGTGCAAGTCATCCTCGACCTTGTCCAGAAGATCGACGCGCAGGTGTCCCTCCGCGAATACTAAAAAAGATGACGGAAACTGCACGCGGAGGCGAAGCCTCCGCGTGCAGTTTCGTTTTGTGCGGGAGATGGTAGAGTGGGCATATGGAAAAACCAATCGTATTCTTCATCGGGAAGCCGGGCAGCGGCAAGGGGACGCAGGCGGAGCTGCTCGCACAAGCGACGGGCTGGCCGGTGTTCGGTACGAGCGGCGGATTGCGCGAGATCGTCGCGACCGGCACGACTGCCGGTCATAAGCTCAAGGAGACTATGGACAGCGGCGCACTCACGCCTTACTGGATCGCCTCGTATGTGTATCTGAAGACGCTCTTCGGTCTCTCTGATGACCGCACGATTATTTTCGATGGCACCAGTCGTACTCTGGCGGAAACGAAGATCGTTGCGGATTCTCTGAGATGGATCGGCCGACCCTTCCGCATCTTCCACCTCGTGGTTCCCGACGAGGAGGTGCATGATCGCATCGCGCTTCGGCGCGAGAAGGGGACGCGGCTTGATGACCATCCTGATGCGGTCGCGGTGCGGCTCAAGGCGTACTATGAGGATACCGACGGGGCGATCGGCTATCTCCGCGATGCCGGCATGCTCACCGAGATCGACGGCCATCGCCCGCCCGAGGTCATCGCCGCGGAAGTGCGGGACATCCTGAAACTGCAATGATCATCGCGAACGAGATCGAACGGGCGAATCTCATCGAGGGCGGGAAGCGGCTCGCTGCCGTGCTTCGTGCGCTCCGCGCGAAGGTCGCGCCGGGGGTCACGACCGAAGAGCTCGATGACCTCGCTGAGCAGATGATACGCGACGGCGACGATGAGCCATGCTTCCTCGGCTACACGCCGGACGGCTCCGGGCGGGCGTACCCGGCGACGCTCTGCGTCTCGATCAATGATGAAGTCGTGCACGGCATACCGAACGAGTCCGTGAAGAAGCTCAAGGAGGGCGATATCGTCGGGCTCGACCTCGGGCTCCGTCACGGCGGCATCGTCGTCGATGCCGCCATCACGGTGCCGGTCGACAAAGTGAACGATGAGACGACGAAGCTCCTCCGTGCGACCGAAGCGGCGCTCGCCGCCGGCATCGCGGCGGCTGTTCCGGGGAATCATGTGGGCGACATCGGCAGCGCGATCCAGAAGGAGATCGAGGACGCCGGTTTCTCGGTCGTGAAAGAGCTCGGCGGCCACGGAGTGGGTGATCGCGTGCACGAAGAGCCATTCATCCCGAATTTCGGCCGGCCCGGCCGCGGCGAGCTGCTCTCCGAGGGCATGGTGCTCGCGCTCGAACCCATCTCCTCGGCAGGGAGGGCGGCCGTCGTGCTCGCTCCCGACGGTTATACCTACCGCACCAAGGACGGCTCCCGTTCCGCGCACTTCGAGCACACCATCTTGCTAGAGGCGAGCGGAGCGCGTATCATAACGGCATAACCGCCCCGTGAGGGGATTTATTTTTAAAACTTTTATGGCACATCCCAAGACTGAACGGACGCTCGTCATCGTGAAGCCGGACGGCATCCAGCGCGCGCTTATCGGCGAGATATTCAAGCGCTATGAACGCACCGGGCTGAAGCTCGTCGCGCTTAAGATGCTCGTCCCGACCGAGGCGATGGTCGAAGAGCACTACCTCCTCGATCCGAACTGGAAGAAGAATGTCGGCGAGAAAGCGATCGCGAGCTATCTGAAGAAGGGTGAGACGCCGCCGTCGACGGATCCGATCGAGGTCGCCGACAGCGTCGTCGTGAGCCTGAAGAAGTACATGACGAGCGGGCCGGTCATCGCGATGATCTGGGAGGGCGGCCACGCCGTCGAGCTCGTGCGCAAGATAACGGGCGGTACGGAGCCGCGCAGCGCCGGCGTCGGCACTATCCGCGGCGATTTCGTCCTCGACTCCTATCAGATGGCCGACACGGACACCCGCGCGATCCGCAACCTCATCCACGCGTCGGGCACGGTCCCGGAGGCGGAGATGGAGATCCCGCATTGGTTCAAGCCGGAAGAGATCGTCAGCTATCGCATGCCGCACGAAGCGACGCTCTACGACGCCGACGTAAACAGCATCATCAGATAGACAAGAAACCCCGCTCATGGCGGGGTTTCTTGTCCACAGGTCTCCTGCGGCGGGGGAGTATACTTGGAAGTGGAGCTGTTCTTAAAAACGCAACTTGATTCTCGCAAGGGAAATAGGCATTACGACGTCCCGGTGAACCCGGCCCCACTTTTGACGCAATCCTGGTTGTTTCAAAAGTGGAGCTGGGATCCGACGGTCGTCATTGTCACTCCCACCTGGCAATAAAGTTGCCAGAGAGGACAGTTCCACGAAAAAACCGCCCCTCGGGCGGTTTTTTCGTGGGACGGCACCGCACATGACGCCTGCGAAACGTGCGGCATCCGCGTCTGGCTGACGCGGCGTCTAACTCTCGCGCCGTCGCGCTCCGAGCCAACACGTTTCTCGGCATCATATGCGGCGGCCTCATGGTACATTTGAGGTATGGCATTACGACTTGGTTTCTACGGCGGGGCGGGGAAGGTGACGGGCTCTAACTTCCTCGTCGAGGGAGAAAGAGGGAAGCTGCTCGTGGATTGCGGTATCGAGCAGGGCGCGGATTTCTGCGAGGAGTGCGTGTATGGCCCATTCCCATACGATGTGACGGCCATCGACGCCCTCGTCCTCACGCATGCCCACCTCGATCATGTGGGTCGCATCCCCAAGCTCGTGCGGGACGGCTTCAAAGGGAAGATATACATGACGCCGCCGACCAAAGACCTCGCCGAGCTTATCCTGCGTGATTCGGTGGGCATCCTCGGCCACGAGGCTGCGCGCCTCGGCATCGCGCCGCTCTATGAGGAGAAAGACGTCGACGCGACGATCCGTCTCATCGAGACGCTCGACTACCATACCAAGAAAGAAGTCGCCCCCGGTCTCTCGGTCTATCTGCGCAACACCGGCCACATCCTCGGCTCGGCGAGCGTACGCATCACGGGCGAGGACGGCACGACCGTCGCGCTCACGGGCGACATCGGTAACTCGCCGTCGCCGCTTCTGCCCGACTGGGAGCCGGTGCCGGACGCCGATGCGCTCGTCATGGAGAGCGTGTACGGCGACCGGCTCCATCCGCCACAGAAAGAGCGCGTCGCGATACTTCTCAAGACGCTCCAAGAAGCGATAGCGCGCGGCGGCACGATCCTCATCCCTGCCTTCTCCCTCGAACGCACGCAGCTCATGCTCTACGAGCTCTCGAAATTCTTCGCGAACAAGGAGCTGCCGCAGATCCCCGTCTATCTCGATTCGCCGCTCGCTATCCACGTGACGGATGTCTATGAGAAATGGGGGCCGACCTATTTCAAGCCAGCGACGGAAGAGGAGATGAAGCGCGAGAAGAGTATCTTCGAGTTCCCGTTCCTCATAAAGACGCTCGCGCCCGAGGACTCGGCCGCCATAGCGAAAGGGCCGGTACAGAAGATCATCATCGCCGGCGCCGGCATGAGCCATGGCGGGCGCATAGGGCGCTGGGAGGCGCGCTACCTGAGCGATCCAGCCACCACGCTCATCATCGTCGGCTATCAGGCTCCCGGGACCCCGGGGAGGCGCATGATGGAGGGCGCCTCGCATGTACGGCTTGGCGGACAGGACATCACCCTCCGCGCAAAGGTCGAGAATCTCGAAGGGTGGTCGGCGCACGCCGATCGCGACGAACTCCTCAAGTTTGCAGAAGGCGCGCTCGCGGAGAAGCGGCCGAAAGCCATCTTCGTCGCTCTCGGCGAGCCCTCAGTCGAACGTTTCCTCGCGCAGCGCATCCACGACTACCTCGGCGGCAATGCCGTCGTCCCCGAGGCAGGGGAGACCTGGGAGGTCACGAAAGATTCGGTGAAGAGGACATAAACGAACACCGCCCCGAGAGGGGCGGTGTTCGTTTGCGTCGTAAGAAAGAGTTAGACGATCTGCTTCGCGATGCGGGAGAAGATCTCGGGCTTCTCGGTCGCGAACTGGGCGAGGACCTTGCGGTCGAGGGCGAAGCCGGACTTGTTCAGCTTATCGATGAACGAGCTGTAGGACTTGTGGCCGTTGTCGCGGAGCGCGGCGTTCAGGCGGACGATCCAGAGCTGGCGGAAGGCCGTCTTCTTGTCGCGGCGGTGGGCGAAAGCGTAGCGGCCGGCGCGCATGAGCGCTTCGTGCGCGAAGTTGAGCTTCTTGGAGCGGACGCCGCGGTAGCCCTTCGCTCTCTCGAGCATGTTCTTGCGTCGCTTCAACGCCATCTGACCGCCTTTGATTCTTGCCATACGAAAAAAGTTATTAAGGAAAGTAATTACATCATCCCCGGGAGGAAGCGGCGGATCACCTTCGCGGTGAGGGTGAGGGCGATCGAGCGGCGCTTGCCGGCGCGCTTGCTCCCGCTCTGCTTCGCATTGAAATGGTTCTGGCCGGCCTTGCGTGCGACGAGCTTGCCCGTGCGCGTGACACGGATCCGTTTGGTGTAAGATTTGTTGGTTTTCATGTTGTAGGTTGCTGCTCTTTCTCGCGTTTCGCCTGGGCGATGAGGTCGCGCTCGATGACCCCGGCGAAGCCTTTCGGGCTCCGTGTGATCGGCTCGGCGACCTTGTACGCGTACGGGATCCGGGTGAGGAACTTCTCAAGACGGGTCTTGAGGAACTCTTCGCTCATGCCCTTGTAGCGTCCCTTCAGGAAGAGCTCGGCTCGTACGCGATGGCCCTCAGCGAGCCATTCGGCGGCCTTTCGGGCCTTCAGCATCATGTCATTATCGCCGGTGCCCACCTTGATCTGGACCTCCTTCGTTTCCGACACTTTTACCTTGGCTTTGGCTACCTTTTCCTTCTTGCTGCGCTCGTATTCGAATTTACCATAATCCATGATCTTCGCAACGGGCGGGACGGCCGAG
>DATKTL010000010.1:0-4624 GCA_035531095.1 Minisyncoccota bacterium
GTCACGTTGCCGCGGACGATGGAGACGGTCTCGCCCGGGAGGCCGATGATGCGCTTGATGTAGAAGACGGACGGGTTGAGCGGGTAGCGGAAGACGATGACATCGCCGCGTGCCGGCGCGTGTACGTCGTAGATAGCTTCGTCGACGATGAGGTAGTCGAGGTTCTCGAATGTCGGATGCATGGATTCGCCATCGACCACGAACGGAGAGATGACGAAGACGCGGATCGGGATGACCACGACCACGATGAGGAATGCAAGAGTGAAAAGATCCTTCAGAAGACCCTTTCCGGTGTCAGTCATGGGTGCATTGTACTTGCCCCGTACCAACTTGCAAGGAACTCCCGATTTTCCGCCACTCGACAATATGGAAAAGTTGGTTCTGGGGCGCGCACTGCAAACGCATGCAAGTATTTCGCGAGATTCGACCGGCCCGCATGCATTTCGCATGTCCGGGAATCGTTCCTGCCGACGATTCCCTACGCTCCGCAGTTCGCGTTTTGACATCGCAGACGCGGACGTCTGCGCGGAGGGATGTCAAAACACCATGCGCGAACGGCTTCGCTATACATGCTCAACGCATGCAGGCCGTTCTGGAGGGTGGGGAAGCGCGTGTGATACTATCCTCGCATGGCAATCGTCCTCGTCGGGCTCGGGAATCCGGGCAAGGAATACGAAAAGACGCGGCACAACGCGGGCAGGAGCGCGGTGGAGCTCATCGCGAAGAATGAAGGCGTGGGCGAGTTCGTTTTCAACAAGACGAGCAACGCGCTTGTCGCGAAAGGCGAGGTCGGCGGCGAGAACGCGACACTCGTCCTGCCGGAGACGATGATGAACCTCTCGGGGAAGGCGGTCGCCGCCTACGTGAAGAGCGTGAAGGCGGCGAAGAGCCTACTCGTCATTCACGACGACCTCGATCTGCCGCTCGGTACGGTGAAGATGGTGTTCGGCCGCGGCTCGGGAGGGCATAAGGGCGTCGAGAGCATCATGCGCGCGGTGAAGACGAAGGACTTCGCGCGCATCCGCATCGGCATTTCGGCGGCAGGGAAGAAGAATCAGGCGAAGAAAGTGCACGGCGAGGAGAAGGTCATCAAGATGGTGATCGGGAAATGGAAGCCCACCGAAGAAGTGGTGTTTAAGAAAGTTTTGAAAAAAGTCGCCGAAGCGGCACGCTTCTTCGCCGCCGAGGGTATCGAAGCCGCGACCATGTTCGCGAATACGAAATAAAAGCCCTTGATTCCGTGCGGAATCAAGGGCTGTGCTCGGCGCGAGGGAAGTAAATCTTCCGAGCCGCGAGGTGTATCCTCTCATACCCAGAGTGGTCGTGGGGTAGGACCGCGGTAAGAGACTATAAACCGGTATTTCTCTGTCCCCTTGTCAAAGCCTTACGGCACGGTCGATGAATCTGACCGCTAGTCTCTTCTAACAAGATATCACAAAAACATCCCGCGGCGCCTCTGGCGCCGCGGGATGTTTTTGTTTTCTGCCAGATATTAAATGTTAAACATTTAATATCTAATTCGGCTTGGTTACTTCTTCTTGCCCGCGTACGTGAGGGTCATGCGCTGCTCCTTCGGTTCGAAGAGCGCGATGGTGAACGGATACGTCTTGCCGAGCTCAAGCGCCTCGCGGAGTGCGGCCGGCGATTCGAATTCGCTCACATGCACAAGACCGGCGACGCCTTCCTCGATCGAGGCGAGCGCACCGTGCTTGTTGTACTTGATGACGACGCCCGGTACCTCCATGCCTTTCTTATAGCGATCGGCGGCGGTGTGCCACGGATTCTCCTTGAGCGCCTTGATCGAGAGCGACACCTTGCCGTCCTTGATCTCGATGACCTTCACGCGCACCTTGTCGCCCACGTTGAAGAGCGCATGCGGGTCCTCGACGAGGCCCCAATCGAGCTCGCTTATGTGCACGAGACCCTCGAGACCCTGCTCAAGCTTCACGAAGACGCCGAAGTCGACGATGCCCGTGACCTCGCCCTCGACCGCGTCGCCGACCTGGTACTTGTCGATGAGCGATGCTTTCTCTTCGGTCTCATTGCCCATGCGCTCCGAGAAGATGAGCTTGCCCTCCTTCGCGTCGGCCGTGATGATGCGCACCGAGATGGTCTGGCCGACCAGGCGCATGAGTTCGCCGAGGATCTTGTCCTTATCGCCCTCCGGCACGCGCGGGTAGTGCTCGCCCGTGAGCTGGCTCGCGGGGAGGAAGCCCTGGATGCCCTGCCACGAGAGGATGAGACCGCCCTTGTTCGCTTCCTCGACGACGAGTGAATACGGCGTCTGCGAGAGGATGGCCGTCTCGGCTTCGCCCCAGATGGCCGCCTGGCGGGCTTCCTTGAGCGAGAGCTCGATATAGCCCTCGCGACCGGCTGGGTCGACGACCTTGGCGCTGATGAGGTCGCCCGGGTTCGCCTTACGGAGCACGTCGGCGGCGTTCAAGTATTCGCGACCGTAGATGAGGCCGGTGCCGAACGGCGGCAGATCGATGTAGACACGGCCGCGGTTGATAGCGATGACCGTACCCTCGACGAGGTCGCCGGACTTCGGCGGCGTCGGGATAGCGTCGATCAGGCCTTCCATCGGATGGCCTGCGGCGAGGTGGATAGTCGGCAGCGGGGCTGCCTTCGGCTTCGTCTCTTCAGACATATATATAAGCGGTGCGGATTTTCGAAATCAGTACTCGCGCCTTGCGGCTGCTGAGGGTTAGCTGATTCGTACTTCTCTCGCACGCAACTCCCGGAATATACCACAGGTCTATAAAAAGTTCACGCCCTCCAGGGAGGGCGTGGGTTAGGATTGGATGCGGCCGCGCATCGTGTGGGCGGCCGGTCTGGGGTCGAGGTTCAGCGGTCGGCGATGGTGCCCTTGACCAGCACGGTGGTCTCGGTGGCGGGCGGCGAGTGCGTTGCCAGGGTGCGGGTTTTCATATATCTTTCCTTTCTTTTGGATGAAGGGAAGCTGGCGCACCTTAATGGTTGCCAAGGAACGCCTGTATAAAATCTAACAGAAATAGTTCTCTTTACAACTAGGTATCGGGTGTCGGTGGGGATAGGCGCGGCCGATGCAAGTCTGACTTGCATCGGCCGCGCCGGAGCTGTCGCGCGAGCGTGTTTCGTGCTACAATAAACGTACTTTATGGTCATCACCCACCACGGCGGACAGTGCTTCAAGGTGACGCTTGGCGACCTCACCATCGTCTTCGATCCGATAGCTAAGGGCGGCACGCTCCCGTCGGTCCGCTTCGGCGCCGACATCGCTCTCGTCTCGCGCAATCACCCCGATATGAACGGCGTGGACGAAGTGACATACGGCGACAAGGAGCCCTTCGCCATCACCGGTCCCGGTGAATACGAGCGCCAGGGCGTCGTCATCCAAGGCTTCCTCTCGTCCTCGAAGTACGGTCTTGCGAATGGGCAGGAAAGCGCCGTCAATACCATCTATAGCGTCGACCTCGAGGACATGACGCTCGTGCACCTCGGCGCGCTTGCCGATGCGGAACTCTCCAAGGAGGCGCGCGAGAGCATCGACGAGATCGATGTGCTCTTCGTGCCGGTCGGCGGTGATGGCGTGCTCACGCCGGCCAAGGCGCACGAGCTCGCGGTCTCGCTCGAGCCGAAGATCATCATCCCGATGCATTGGAACGGCATGGGAGAGCCGAAGTCGCTCGAGACCTTCCTCAAGGACGCCGGCAGTGCGAGCGAGACCGTCGACAAGCTCACGCTCAAGAAGAAGGACCTCGCGGGCAAGGATGGGAGTATACTGGTGATAACGCCGTAACCCGATATGAAGAACCTCTTTGATCACATCGAACGCATAAAAGGGAAGCCGCATCACGTCCGCAAGCAGATCGCCTTCGGCGCCGCGGCGGGGCTCTCCGCATTCATCGCTCTCGTGTGGTTCGCAGGCAGCATAGCGACGGGCGCATTCGCCATCCGGAACACGTCATTCGCCGCGAACACCGCGCAGGAGAACACGGTCGCGACCACGAGCGCCTCGGGCGACCAGGGTCTCGCCGGCGCCGCGGCTGCCGTGCAGGATGCGAATGCGCCGGCGCACATCGAGATCGTCGATACGGGCGCCGCAGCGCCGGCGAAATCAACGCCGACGCAGACGATACTGCCGTTTTAGAATTTCAATGAGCGTAGCGATTATGAAATTCAAAACCCTGTTAAATCCCGCGAAGCGGGACATTCGCTTTGCGAATGTATTTAACAGGGTGGAAGTTTTTCTAAGCTCGCCTGAGCTCGCTAACAAAAATTAACCATGGCACGCGGTAAGGAAGATGCAGAGAAAGAGGTGATGCCGGTGGCGGCGAACGTCATCAATCAGCCGATCGTATCGGAGATGCGGCAGTCGTATATCGACTACGCGATGACCGTCATCACGGGCCGCGCGCTGCCGGACGTACGTGACGGCTTGAAGCCGGTGCATCGCCGCATCCTCTTCGCCATGAAAGACATGGGGCTCGTGCCGGGCGCGAAGTTCCGCAAGAGCGCGACCGTGGTCGGCGAGGTGCTCGGTAAGTACCACCCGCACGGCGACATCGCCGTCTACGACTCGATGGCGAAGATGGCGCAGACCTTCTCGCACCGCTACCCGCTCGTGCTCGGCCAGGGTAAC
>DATKTL010000011.1:0-36160 GCA_035531095.1 Minisyncoccota bacterium
CTTTCGGCGCTTCTGGTGCCGTTCTCCCTTGCGTATTCCTACACGCTCTATCGAAGCTTCACGTCCCTGAAACCGGCTCTCAATGCGCTCTCGTCTAAGACCGAACGCGGGTTCTTCATCGCGAGCGGCATTCTCGGTTTCTTGGCTCCCGTCATCCTCGTGCTCGGGGTCGTCGCTCTGTTCCTGCTCGGGAAAGCTGCGGCAAGTCCGGCAGCGGCAGCGCCATTGGGAACCGCGACTTCGTCTGGCCTCATGATTCCCGCGCCGCTCCCGTAGCCTCTCCTCGAAGGGCCGTTATCAACAGCCTCCTCGAGGGAGGTGGGGTATACTGGCCATCTTATGGACCCCGTTAGAAACTTAATCCCTAAACGTTAGGAACTCTTTTATGATACACAACTCTTCGAAGCGGGTTTCTAACGGGGTGGACACCAAGAAAATACTGGCAGCGTTCAAGAAGCAGGGGGCGCGCATCGAGACGAAAGCGAAGGTGAAGCTCACGAAGAAAACCGATTTCTCGCTCTGGTACACGCCCGGCGTGGGCGTCGCCTCGCTGCATCTGGCCAAGCACCCGGAGGACGCGCGCAAGATGTCGATCAAGGCGAATAGCGTCGCCATCGTCTCGGACGGCTCGGCGGTGCTCGGCCTCGGCAATATCGGCCCGTACGGCGCGCTGCCGGTGATGGAAGGGAAGGCGCTTATCTTCAAAGCGAAGGCGGACGTTGATGCATGGCCTCTGGTCCTCGATACGCAGGATCCCGATGAGATCGTGCGCATCGTGAAGGCGGTTGCGCCGAACTTCGGCGGTATCAATCTCGAAGACATCGCGGCCCCCGCTTGCTTCGAGATCGAGAAGCGCCTCATCGAAGAGCTCGACATCCCTGTGATGCATGACGACCAGCACGGCACCGCTATCGTCGTGCTCGCCGGCCTCATCAATGCCGCGAAAGTCGTGAAGAAGGATCTCAAGAAGCTGCGCGTCGTGGTGAGCGGCGCGGGTGCCGCCGGTACCGCCGTCGCGAAGCTCCTCGCCGCCACGGGCGTGAAGGACATCATCCTCCTCGATCGCGCGGGCGCCATCTATGCGGGACGCGAGGGACTGAATGCGCACAAGGCCGAGCTCGCCACGCTCACGAATCCGCGCAAGGCAGAGGGCGGCCTCGCTGAGGTCATGCAGGACGCGGACGTCTTTATCGGTGTCTCGGGCAAGGGCGTGCTCAAGGCCGAGCATGTCGCCCTCATGGCGCCGCGCGGCATCATATTCGCTCTCGCCAATCCGGAGCCGGAGATCCTGCCGGAGGAGGCCTGGCAAGCAGGCGCCGAAGTCATCGCGACGGGCCGCAGCGACTTCCCGAACCAGATCAATAATTCTCTCGTCTTCCCGGGCATCTTCCGCGGCGCGCTCGACAAGGGCGTGAAGCAGATCACCGAGGCGACCAAGCTCCGCGCCGCCCGCGCGCTCGCGGCGCTCGTGGCGAAGCCCTCGGCAGAGAAGATCATCCCCGACATGCTCGACAAGCGCGTCGTCGGCGCGGTCGCCAAGGCGGTCCGCTAGCTTCTTGTCTTGCGCTTGATTTTGGTATACTAGGGGTATGACTACCACCACCATCGTGCTCATCGTTGCCGCTGTCGTCGTGCTCTGGGCGATCATGGCTTATAACGGCCTCATTACGCTTACCAATCGCGCCAAGGAGGCCTGGGCCGACATAAGCGTGCAGCTCAAGCGCCGCTACGACCTCATCCCGAATCTCGTCGAGAGCGTGAAGGGCTATGCCGCGCACGAGTCGAGCGTATTCGAGAATGTCACCACAGCACGCGCCGCCGCTATGGGCGCGGGCTCTGCGACGCCGGCCGCGCAGGCCGCCGCAGAGAATCAGCTCACCGGCGCGCTGAAGACGCTCTTCGCCGTTTCCGAGGCGTATCCCGACCTGAAGGCAAATCAGAACTTCCTTCAGCTCCAGCAGGAGCTCGGCGATACCGAAGACAAGATCCAGGCCGCCCGCCGCTTCTACAATACGACCGTCATGGCGCTCAATACCGCGGAACAGCGGTTCCCGGGCAATATCATCGCCTCATCCTTCAGCTTCAAGCCAATGGACCTCTTCGAATTGACCGAGGCCGCAGCGGCCGAGCCGGTGAAGGTGCAGTTCTAACAGGGGCAGTTTTCTGTTTATCAGGCTAATTTCTAACGGGATGAATCTCTACGAGCAGCGTAGCTCGAATATCCGCCGGACCTGGGCCCTCGTGCTCGGCTTCCTCATCGTCGTCATCGCGGTGGGGTACGCCATCTCGTGGTACTACGGCAATCCCGGCATCCTCTATATCGCGATCGTGCTCGCGGTCGCGACGAATTTCTACGCGTACTGGGAGAGCGACAAGCTCGTGCTCTCGCTCAACCACGCGCGGCCGGCCTCGCGCGAGGAATTCTTCGATTTCTATACCGTCACCGAGAATCTCGCCATCACGGCCGGGCTGCCGGGGCCGAAGCTCTACGTGATCGACGACCCGGCCCCGAACGCTTTCGCGACCGGCCGCGATGAGAAGCATGCGGTCGTCTGCGCGACGACCGGCCTCCTCGCCATGATGACGCGCCCCGAGCTCGAGGGCGTCATCGCGCACGAGCTCTCGCACGTGAAGAACCGCGACATCCTGCTCATGACGATAGCCGTGGTGCTCGCCGGATTCGTCGCCCTCATCGCGAATATCTTCCTGCGTATGTCGTTCTGGGGCGGCGGTCGTAGCAACGACCGGGAAGGCGGCAATGCGCTCATGATGATACTCGCGGTAGTCGGCATCGTGCTCGCGCCCTTGGCCGCGAAGCTCATCGAGCTCTCCATCTCGCGCCGCCGCGAGTATCTCGCCGACGCATCAGGCGCGCTGCTCACGCGCTACCCGGAGGGTCTCGCTTCGGCACTTACGAAGATCGGCAGCTATGCGGCGCCCATGCGCGACGCGAACCTCGCGACCGCGCATCTCTTCATCGGCGACCCCTTCGGCGCGAAGGCGCAAGGGAGCAGCGGCTGGATCGAGCGTATGTTCTCGACGCACCCGCCCATAAGCGACCGCATCAAGGCCCTCCTTGGCCCGCAGGCGTGATATTGGAAGGGTTTTCTGCTATAAAGGAATCACACGGAGGCGTCGCATAGTGGTCTAGTGCACCGCCTTGGAAAGGCGGCAGGCTCGAAAGGGTCTCGGGAGTTCGAATCCCCCCGCCTCCGCACATGGATAATAAGACAATCGCGACGTATAACCGCCTCGCGCAGGGGTACGACGATGAGACCGCCGATTTCTGGGAGAAATTCCCCCGTACATTCCTCGACCAGTTCGTCTCCCTAAGCGGCACGACCATTCTCGACGTCGGGAGCGGTCCGGGTCGGGATGGTCTGCTTCTTCAAGAAGCGGGGAAAGAAGTCATGTGTCTCGATGCTTCAGAGGAAATGGTGAAGCTCTCCTCCGAACGAGGGCTGCCGTCGGTCGTCGGGGACTTCATGGGACTCCCGTTTCCCGATGCCGCATTCGATGGCGTCTGGGCGTACACGTCGTTGCTCCATGTGCCGAAGGCAGTCGTCGGCAGCGCTTTTGAAGAAGTCGTAAGAGTCCTGAAGGATGGCGGCATGCTTGGCCTCGGTTTCATCGGGGGAGGACAAGAATTGTATCGGGAGAATTTAGGAGAAGGGAATCCTCGATGGTTCAGTTACTATATGAAAGAAGAGGTCGAACGATTGGTCGAAAGACAGGGGTGCGAGCCGGTCTATTTCGAGTCGTTTCCGGCCGGGAAATCCGGATCAAAGGATTATCTTAATTTCATTTTCCGCAAAGTTATGAAATCGGATCAATCTTAGCTCCGGTGCCACTTGGCAGCGAAGCTTCCAAGTTTCAGTTACGTTACGCGTAATACGCGCGCAGGTAGGCGACGATATCGTCCGACTCGTACATCTCGATAGTGCGGTCGGTGTCCACGAGGTAGGGCACTTGGCGCTTGCCGCCGCGCGCTATGAGCTCCGCCGCGATCGCGTCGTCGGCGATGTTCTTCTCGTCGAAGGTGACGCCGAGCGCGTCGGCCACGTCGAGCACTTTGTGGCAGAACGGGCAGCCGGTCTTTACATACAGGGTCAGCATAGGTAATTACGATAGCATTATTTCTTCGTGCCCTGGGGGAGAACGCCCCAGAGCGCCGGGTCTTCGCCGCCGTCGAGCTTGAATATCGCCACGCCGCGCACGCCGAGAGAGCGTGCGAGCGCTATCTTGTCGGCAATGGCCTGCGCATCGCTCCACCACACGATATGGAGCGGCGGAGTTGCTGCCGCTGCGGCGCCGGCGACCTGCGGCGTGGTCGTGGGCGTATAGACGAAGCTCATCTCGCCGGCTGAATTGCGCGCGGGCGTGATGCCGAGCTCGCCGGCGAGCGTCAGCGCATAGCTCGGGTTGAGCGCCCAATTGAGGTCGTAGCGATAGCCGGATTGGGAGAGCTTCGTGAAGTCGTACTCGTACCCGTAGGTGGCCACGCCGATGACGAGCTTTTTCTTGGAGATGGTCTGTGCGGCGTAGGTCATCACCTTCTTCACCCATGCGGTATCGGCGACGGGGATGTAGGGCTGGCCATCGGCGGCGGCGTTGAGTCGCAGGTCGACCGCGCCCTGGTCGTAGGCCATGATCTGCACGCGGTCGCAGTAGCGGTTGATGGCCGTATAGTCGTTCGCGTAGTCGAGCGTCTTCGGGATGACGTCGAATGCCGAGGCGGGCGGCGTGCGCGGCTCGATGCTGCAGTAGACCCACTTCTGACCCATGCGTGCATAGAGCCCCTTCAGGAAGAGCGAGAAGTACGGCCGGCTCTCGGCGGACTTGTTCTCGAAGTCGATATTGATGCCGCTGAAGCCCTGCTTTTTCGCCAGATCGGCGATGCGCACTTCGAGCGCGCGGCGGCGGGGGCCGGATTTCAGGATCGCATCGATAGCTGCGCCGTTGCTCCACATGACGGTCGGGATCATCTTCACTTTTTCGGCCTTCGTCGTGACGCGGAGCAGACTGGCAGTCGAGGTGGACGAGGTCGCATCGAAACCGAAGGCGTCGTAGAGGGAGCCGTCGTTCTGAACGACATAACCGAAGGGCATGACGGCAGTGAAGTCTTGCAGGTGGGGGATGACGTCGATGGTGCCGGTGGCTTCCCGCCAGTAGGGAATCCAGCCCGAAATCTCGAGAGGTGCTATTACCGACTTCGCCGCAGCATGGCTGCTGCCGGGGAGAAGCAGAAGGAGGAAACTGAAGAGCAGGATGCGGCGCATCCTGCCATCGTACCATCCGGGGCTCGGCGAGGGAGGTGCTTTGTTATAAAAGCTCTCGGCAGGTGTATTACTCTATGCAGGCGCACGATGACGTGCGGCTCGCGTTATCAAAATGTAATGGTCAACCTTACTAACATGACAAAGAGAATGACAGCGGCGCTCGGCATCCTCGGGACGCTCGCTTTCGCAGGGGTGGCATTCGCACAGACGACAGCGACGCCGGTCGCAACGGCGCCGGTCGCTTCGCAGCCGCAGGTGCTCACGGTGGGCGCTGCCGGGAAAGTGCTCCTCCGGGGCACGGTGAGCGCGGTTTCTGCAGGATCGGTGACGGTCAAGAGCTGGGGCGGCGACTGGACGGTGAACGTCCCTGCGACGGCCGAGGTGCTCCCGCAGGGCTCGACGGTGTCCGGCTTCCAGACAGGCGACTTCGTCGGCGTGCAGGGCACGATCGACCAGAGCACGAGCTGGACGGTGACAGCGTCTCTCATCCGCGACTGGACGGCGCGTCAGGCGCTGAACCAGGAAGTGAAAGCGAACGTGCAGGCGGTCCGCCAGACGGAAGCAGCCGGGCCGAAGACCATCCAGGGCGTGCTCTCTAACCTGGATGCGACGGCGCAGACCTTCACGCTCACGAGCGCGAACGGCACGGCATACACCGTCTCGCTCTCCTCGGGCGTGAAGATGCTCGCGAAGAACTGGACCACGCTCGACTTCACCAAGGTGAAGGATGGCGACACGGTCCGCGTGTACGGCACGGTCGCGAGCTCCTCGATTACCGCATCGATCTTCCGAGACGTCTCGGTGCGGTAGGATATCCTCTCTCATAAAACACCCGTCGGCCGAATGGCCGGTGGGTGTTTGCTATAGTGGCCTGCATGAAGCGGTATCGCTATAGGGCGTTCGGCGTGGTCCTGCTTGCGGTCGCGGTGCTCCTTCTTATCTATCGGACAAACGCGCCGTCGACTCCGGCGGTGCCAGCGCAACCGGCCGCAGAGTTCGGCGGTGTGTCCTTGAATATCGAATACGCCACGACGACCGCCGCTCGGGAGCGCGGCCTCGGCGGCCGGACGAGCATACCGAGCGACTACGGCATGCTCTTCGTCTTCCCGAAAGACGGCCTGTACGGCTTCTGGATGAAGGATACGCTCGTCCCGCTCGACATGTTCTGGCTCAATGCTCAAGGACAGGTCGTCTTCATCGCCGAGGACGTGCTCCCGTCATCCTTCCCGCATGTCTTTTATCCGTCTGCGCCGGCTCGGTATGTCCTTGAGACTGCCGCCGGCTTCGCGGCTGCGCATAGCATCATCACCGGCACCCCGCTGTTATTGAAAGATTTTCCGAGCGTTTCGCAATAACGCTGTCCACATGGCGTTCCGTCGGAGGAGGAGTAACATTACGGATAACGAAATGAGCATTATTACGTGCTGTCATTAATTCTTCCCGTCCATGCCTAAAGCCGCAAAAGTTTCTGTTCGAACCAAGACCGTCACGAGTGCGCCGAAGGTGACGACAACGGAGGTCTCGAAAGAAACGAAGCGCTATCGGGAGATGATCCCGCAGATCGAGAAGCGCGACGGGCGTCTCGTCTCGTTCGATTTCGATAAGATCGTCACGGCGGTGTGGAAGGCGATGATGGCGGCGGAGGAAGGCAGCCAGGAAGATGCAGTGCTCGTGGCGCACCAGGTCGCCGGCGAGCTCGGGCGCTTCGCGAAGAAGTATAAGAGCTTCCTCCCGACAGTCGAGGGCATGCAGGACTCGGTCGAGAAATACCTCATCGTCAACGACTACGTGAAGGCGGCGAAGGCGTACATCCTCTATCGCGACAAGCGCGCCCAGCTGCGCGCCGCGCACGTCGAGGTTCCCGAGCATGTGCGGAAGCTCGCTCTTGAGAGCAAGAAGTATTTCGAAGGGAACGTGCTCGGCGAGTTCGTCTACCTGCGCACGTATGCGAAGTGGATCCCTGAAGAGGGTCGTCGCGAGACGTGGGTCGAGACGGTCGATCGCTACGTCGATTTCATGCGCGAGAATCTCGGGAACAAGCTCACGGAGAAAGAGTATGCCGAAGTGCGCACGGGCATCCTCAAACAGGAGGTGATGCCGTCGATGCGCCTCATGCAGTTCGCCGGGGAGCCCGCGCGCCGCTGCAATACGTGCGCCTATAACTGTACCTTCACCGCGCCGACGAAGCTCACCGACTTCGCCGAGATCATGTACCTCTCGATGCAGGGCTGCGGCGTCGGCTTCGCGGTGGAGAGCCAGAATGTCGAGCAGTTCCCGCAGATCATGAAGCAGATCGGCAAGAAGGTCGAGACGCACACCATCGCCGACTCGAAGGAGGGCTGGTGCGATGCGCTTACGCTCGGCGTTACGACGTGGTATGCGGGCAAGGATATCGATTTCGACCTCTCCCAGATCCGCCCCGCCGGCGCGCGGCTGAAGACCATGGGAGGCAAAGCGTCCGGCCCGGAGCCGCTCCGCTCGCTCCTCGCCTTTGCGCGCGAGCGTATCCTCGCTCGCCAGGGCCGCCGCCTGCGCGCTATCGACGTGCATGACGTTATCTGCAAGATCGGTGAGTGCGTGGTCGCCGGCGGCGTGCGCCGCACCGCGATGATCTCGCTCTCCGACCTCGATGACGCCGACATGCGCGATGCCAAGAAGGGCCAGTTCTACATGACCGATCCGCACCGCTCGGTGGCGAACAACTCTGCCGTCTATGAGGCGCAGCCGACCAATACCGAGCTTATGGACGAGTGGGTCGCGCTCATGAAGAGCGGCAGCGGCGAGCGCGGCATCTTCAACCGCGGAGCGCTCGCGGAGACCATGCCGAAGCGCCGCGTCGACTATTTCAAGGAAGTCGGTTTCATCGGCGAGGACGGCGTCGTGCGCGGCTCGATCGGCACCAATCCGTGCGCCGAGATCATCCTGCAGTCGAAGCAGTTCTGTAATCTCTCCGAGGTCATCGCGCGCGCGAATGACACCGAAGCGTCGCTCTTGCGCAAGGCGCGCCTCGCCTCCATCATCGGCACCTACCAGTCGTCCTTGACGAAGTTCGGCTACATCTCGAAGGACTGGACCGACCATAATAAGGCAGAGCGTCTCCTCGGCGTCTCGATCACGGGGCAGTGGGATTCTCCGGTCGTGCGCAATCCGGAAGTGATGCAGAAAGTCCGCGACATGGCGGTGAAGACCAACGTCACGTATGCGAAGCGTCTCGGCATCGAGCGCTCGATGTCGGTCACGGCCGTGAAGCCCTCCGGCACCGTCTCGCAGACCTTCAACTGCGCCTCGGGCATCCACCCGCGCCATGCGCCGTACTACATCCGCCGCGTGCGCATCAGCGCGACCGACTCGCTCTTCAAGCTCATGCGCGATCAGGGCGTGCCGTACTACCCGGAAGTGGGACAGTCGATGGAAGAGGCGAATACCTACGTGCTCGAGTTCCCGGTGAAATCACCCGATCACTCCAAGGAAGCGCGTTTCAAGGACGACCTCACGGCGCTCGACCAGCTCGAATACTGGAAGAAGGTCAAGCTCAATTACACCGAGCACAATCCCTCCGCGACCATCTCGGTGGGTGAGGATGAATGGATTGCCGTGGTCGATTGGGTGCAGAAGAACTGGAGCATCATCGGCGGCCTCTCCTTCCTCCCGCGCTCTAACCACGTGTACCGTCTCGCTCCGTACGAGACCATCACCAAGGAAGAATACGACGCGCGCATGTCCCGATTCCCGACTGTGGACTACAGCAAGCTCACGGCCTATGAACGGCAGGATGAGTCGGACATGAAGAGGGAACTCGCCTGTGCCGGCGGCACCTGCGAAATAGTTTAAGGAAGTCTGTAAAATGAGAAAACCCACAGCAGGAGCGTGGGTTTTCTCATTTATATGGACCGGGCCGATAAGCCGAATTCTGTCTGGCCCCACTTCGCGTGAAGCTACGCGGGGCGAGACGATCATTTATCTGGGCCCGTGATTGCTCACGAGCTCGAGCGGCACTCCCGACCGAAGTCGGGCACGGCCTTGCACGGGGGTAAGGATTTGGTCGTTGCACCCTCGTCTCTCGACGAGATTCTCCCCGAAGGGAGTCTCCGGCTTTCGCCTTTGACGTCACTGTGGTCACCTCTCATCTCGCGATGTATGGGAGTTACCCATTACCTGTTTGCGCGTCCTTTCGGACGGCCCGTGTTCGGACTTTCCTCTCCGTGGGAAATCTCGCAGAGCGATCGTCTAGCCTGGTCCGAGAACATTATAGCACACATTTTGAGTGTGGATGAATGCCGTTCTCGGAGCGGCTGCAAGGTATACTGGAGGGTATTATCACTATCAGAATCACCACTTTTACCTATCATGCCTCCGCAACCGTCAGCTCCGCGTCGCCGCTCGTTCGATACTGCCAGCATCTGGGCGCTCTTCATCACGATCGTCGCTGTGCTCGTCGTCATCCCGTCTGCCGCGACGCCGTTCGCGACGACGAAGGTTTTCCTGCTTGCCGCCGGAACGCTCGTCACGCTCGCGCTCTACATCCTCGCGCGTCTCACGCGCGGTAATGTCATCTTCCCGTCTTCAGTGCTCGTGGGCGCGCTCTGGCTGCCGGTCGTCGCGTACGCGCTCTCTGCGGCATTCTCCGGCGCGCCGTTCGCAGGCTCGCTCTGGGGGGCAGCGCTCGAGCCTGACACGCTCGGCTTCATGCTCGCGGTGGCCGTGCTCGGGACGCTCGCAGCGCTCATCCTGCGCCGTCCTGAGCACTACCGGTCGTTCCTGAATGTCGGCGCCTACACGTTCGGCGCTATGGCTCTCGTCGGGACGATCATCGTCATCATCGGCCAATTCCTCCCGAATGTCGTTTCTCCGGCGTTCTCGATCGTCGGGTCCATGAGCGATCTCGCCATCTTCCTCGGCCTCGGCGTCGTCCTCCTCCTCATCACGTTCCGCTTCCTCGAACCGTCCCTGCGCGCTCGCCGCGCGCTTCTTGCAAGCGGCGTCCTGGCGCTCTTTCTGATTGCTGTCGCCAACTCGTCCCTGGTATGGACACTCCTCGCGCTCGCCTCGCTCGGCCTCTTCGTCGAAGCGGTCATGCGGCACGGCTCGAATGCTGCGGACGCTGATCTCGAGGGTGCCGTCGTCGTCGCCGAAGCCCCGCTTGAAGAAGGCGAGGGGAATCGTCCGCTCGCGCTCCCGCTCGCCGTGCTCGCGGTATCACTCTTCTTCCTCATCGGCGGCACGCTGGGCAGCGCTCTCGGCAGTGCGCTCCATGTGAACATGCTCAGCGTCCGTCCCTCGTGGCAGTCGACGCTCTCGGTCGCGGAGAAGACTTACGCGGTCTCGCCGGTCTTCGGGAGCGGCCCGAGCACATTCGGCGCACAGTGGCTCAAGTATCGCGATGCGTCGCTCAATTCGACCGTTTTCTGGAACGTCGATTTCTCCTCCGGTATCGGATTCATCCCGACATCTCTCGTGACGACCGGCATCGTCGGCGCGCTCGCCTGGCTCGCCTTCCTCGGTCTCTTCATCGTGCTCGGGCTCCGCATGCTCCTCGTGCGCACGCCGCAAGACGCCTTCACGCGGTATGTCGCCATCGTCTCGTTCGTCGGCTCGCTCTACCTCTTCGCCGTCGCGCTGTTCGATCTGCCCGGCACGATCATCATCGCGCTCGCCTTCGTCTTCGCGGGGCTCTTCATATCGACGACGCGATTCGCGAAGGACGGTCGCCAGTGGGGCATCCTGTTCTCACGCAGTCCGCGCCTCGGTTTCGTCATCGTATTCTCGCTGACTATCCTCCTCCTTTCCTCAGTCGTGGTCGCCTACGCGCTCGTCGAGCGCTACATCGCGACGACCGAGGTGGCGAGCGCGGCAGCCGCGCTCTCTGCGGGGAACCTCGACGCAGCCGATGCGGCAGCGCAGAGCGCGCTCTCGTTCGCGCCGACCGTGTCGGCCTATCAAGTCCAGGCCAGTGTCGCGAAAGCGCAGCTCGGCATCATCGCCGCTTCGACGACTATAGAGAAGAGCGCCGCGCAGCAGGCGTATCAGAGTGCGCTCTCCTCCGGCATCAACGCCGCGCTGACCGCGACGAATCTCGACCCATCTGATTACCAGAACTGGATCGCGCTCGGCAACCTCTATGCGCAGGCGGTACCGCTCGGCGTCTCAAGCGCCTACGAGAGCGCGAAGACCGCGTACCAGAAAGCGCAGGCTCTCAACCCGACGAACCCGCAGATCCCCTATATCCTCGCGCAGCTCGATATCGCGAATAAGGACACGAAGACGGCGCAGGATGACCTGAAAGCGGCCATCTCGCTGAAGCAGGACTACACCGCAGCGATCTTCCTCCTCTCGCAGCTCGAGGTGCAGGACGGCAACGTGAAAGACGCGCTCACGTCGGCGCTCGCGGCGGCATACTTTGCGCCGAATGATCCGAACATCCTCTTCCAGGTCGGCGTGCTCTATGCGGCACAGAACGATTTCCCGAATGCCGCCTCGGCGCTCTCTGCCGCGGTCGCAGCGAATCCGCAATTCGCGAACGCGCGCTACCTGCTCGCGGCGGTCTATGCCAAGCAGGGCGATATGACGAACGCGCTCGCGCAGATGCAGGCGATCGCGGCGATGTCGGGCGACAACGCGACCGCCGTCGCCTCGCAGCTCTCGGCGCTTGCGGCAGGCAAGAATCCGTTCCCGGCGAATCTCCTCTCGGCTTCTTCGACGCCCGTGAAATAAGGGGTTAGAATAGGGCCATATGGTCAAGCGGCTCTTCGAGCGCATCGCAGCACCGGTACGCGGCCTTCACCAGGCCGCGTACTTGCTCGCGGCGCTGACGCTCGCCTCGCAAGCCCTCGCTCTCCTTCGCGATCGCACCTTCGCACACACCTTCGGCGCGGGGCAAGTGCTCGATCTCTATTATGCTGCGTTCCGCGTGCCGGACCTGGTCTTCGCTCTCGTCTCGTCGCTCGTGAGCGCCTACGTGATCATTCCGCGCATCACGGGGATGGATAGGGAGAAGACGCGCGAGCTTCTCTCGGAGTCGGCGACGTTCCTCTTCGCTATCGGCGGCATCATCTGCATCGTGATCGGCATCTTCATGCCGCAGTTCCTCGCTCTCCTCTACCCGAGCTTCGTCGCGTCGCCCGCGCAGGCGCAATTCGTGCTCCTCGCCCGCATCCTGCTCATCCAGCCCATCCTCCTCGGGCTCTCCGGCATCATCTCGAGCGTGACGCAGGTGCACCGCCGCTTCACGCTCTTCGCCCTCTCGCCGGTCCTCTATAATCTCGGCATCATCCTCGGCACCGTCATCCTCTACCCGCGCTGGGGCTTGCCGGGCATCGGCATCGGCGTCGTCATCGGTGCCGTCGGCTACCTCGCCGTGAACATCCCGGTCGTCATCGAGGCCGGCGTCGTACCGCGCTTCCGCCTCCCGAAATTCGCGACCATGGCGCCGATCGTGCATAATTCCGTACCGCGCTCGCTCGCGCTCGGCGTGAATTCGTTCACGATGCTCTTCCTCACGGCGATGGCTTCGCGAGTCGGCACCGGATCGGTCTCCGTCTTCACGTTCGCCGGCAATCTCGAGGCGGTCCCGCTCGCTCTCATCGGTTCCTCGTACGCGGTGGCGGCATTCCCAGCGCTCTCCGAAGCGCTCGCGCTCAAGGACCACGATGAGTTCATGAAGATACTCTCGGCGGGCGCGCGGCATATCATCCTCTGGTCGGTCGTCGCGCTCGGCCTTATTGCGGTGCTGCGCGCGCATCTCGTGCGCGTCATCCTCGGAAGCGGCGCCTTCGATTGGAATGCGACGCGCCTTACCGCGGCGCTCCTCGTCATCCTGGCGATCGGTCTCGTGGTCGACGCGCTCGAGCTCCTCTTCTCCCGAGCGCTCTACGCGGCGCGGCAATCGTGGCGCCCGCTCCTCTATCAGCTGGCCGGCGGCGCGCTTACGGTCGTCCTCGCGCTCGCTTTCGTCGCTATGCCAGCCCGCACGCTCTTGACCCCGCTCGCTGATTTCCTTAAGGTCGGCGATATCCCCGGCACCGCCGTCCTCCTCCTCGCGCTTGCTAACATCATCGGGCAATTCTTCCTCGTTTTCCTCTCTCTCGTCGCGCTGCGGAGCGTCGCTCCCGGGCTCTCCCGCACGCTTCTGCGGCCGCTTATCGACGGCAGTATCGCGGCGGTCGCGGGCGGTGCGGCTACGTACGCGGTCCTCTCGCTTGAGGGCGGCATCGCCCCCCTCACGACCCTTATGTCCGTCTTTACCCAAGGGCTCGTTGCTGGTATCGTTGGCCTTGCTGCCTCGGCGCTCGCGCTCTACCTCACTGAGAATGAAGAATTCCGCATCGTCGTGAATGCGCTCGGCCGGCTCTTGCGGTCGCCGGCGAAAGCGTCTGCCGCACTCGAGCCGTCCGCCGAAGAACCGGTACAACCGTAATGAACCAAAACCACCTTCGTAACTTTTCGATAATCGCGCACGTCGACCATGGTAAGTCGACGTTGGCTGATCGCCTGCTCGAGCGCACGGGCGCCATCCCGGAGCGCCTGATGCGCGACCAGGTGCTCGACCGCATGGACCTCGAGCGCGAACGCGGTATTACCATCAAGATGCAACCCGTTAGAATGAAATACCAATATTCTGACGGGTCGGGGCCGGCGCAGGAGTATGTGTTGAACCTGATCGATACGCCTGGTCACATCGACTTCTCCTATGAAGTGTCGCGAGCGCTGAAAGCGGTCGAGGGCGTGCTCCTCCTGGTCGATTCGACCCAGGGCGTGCAGGCACAGACGCTGACCACGCTCGCGATGGCGCAGGCGCAGGGCTGCACCGTGATCCCTGTCATCTCGAAGATCGACGCCCCTGCCGCGCGCGTGGACGAAGTCTCGGGCGAGCTCGCGAAGCTTTTGCATATCAATAAGGAGGAGGTCATTGCGGTCTCGGGGAAGACCGGGGCGGGTGTTGCTGAGCTGCTTGAGGCTATCGTCGAGCGCGTGCCTCCTCCTCACGCCTCCGCCGCCGGCAGCGAGCCTCGCGGCCTGGTGTTCGATTTTTCATACTCGAAGCATCGCGGCGTCGCGGTGTACCTGCGCGTATTCGATGGTACGTTTAGGAAAGGGCAGCCGCTCCGCTTCGCGGCCGCCAGGAAAGAATTCATCGCGCTCGAGACCGGCATCTTCACGCCCGGGGAGACGCCCGCCGACTCTCTTTCGGCAGGAGAGATCGGCTACATCGTGACGGGTATCAAAGAAGCGGGCGTCGTCGCCGTCGGCGACACGATCGGTGCAGTGAAAGGCACGCTCCCGGCGCTCGAAGGCTACGGCCGGCCGCGGCCGGTGGTGTGGGCATCGGTGTACCCGGAGAGCCAGGATGACCTCCCGCTTCTGCGCCAGTCGCTCGAGCGGTTGCGGCTCTCGGACTCATCGCTCTCGTTCGAGGAAGAGTCGTCCGGCGTGCTCGGGCGGGGATTCCGCTGCGGCTTCCTCGGCCTCCTGCACTTGGAGATCATCACCGAGCGCTTGCGTCGCGAGTTCGGCCTCGCGCTCGTCGTCACGATCCCGACCATCTCCTACGTCGTCACGAGCACTAGCGGCGTGCGCGAGGTCATCTATACGCCGGCGAAATTCCCCGAGCACGGCGACATCGCCCTTATCGAGGAGCCGTGGGCGAAAGTCATCATCATCATCCCGCCGGACTCGCTCTCGTCGCTCATCCAGCTCCTCTACGAGCACGAGGCGCAGACGATCGGTACTGAGACCTACCAGGACGGCCGCGTCGAGATGACAGTCGAGATGCCGCTCCGAGAACTCATGCGCGGATTCTTCGATACGCTCAAGAATATCTCCTCTGGGTATGCGTCGCTCTCCTACGAACTGCTCCCCGAGCGGGCGGCAGACGTCGTGAAGCTCGACATCCTCGTCGCCGAGGAGCCGGTACCGGCCTTCGCGCGCGTGGTCGCGCGGCGACGCGTCCAGGAAGAGGCGGATAAGATGGTGGAGAAGCTCCACAGTTCGCTGCCCAAACAGCTCTTCGTCACCAAGATACAGGCAAAAGCGCTCGGCCGCATCATCGCGAGCAAGACGCTCTCGGCGATGCGCAAAGATGTCACCGGCTACCTCTACGGCGGCGACGTCTCGCGCAAGAACAAGCTCCTCGACAAGCAGAAACGCGGCAAGAAGAAGATGCTCGAGCGGGGAACCGGCAAAGTGAACATCCCCGAGGAGGTCTTCATGAAGATGGTGCAGAGCGAGAGCTAGCCCGCCGGGTATATACTAGGGATATGCGCGCGAACCAGTGGCAACGGGGAGGTCTCATCGGCATCCTTCTGCTGGCGATATTCTGGCTCGTATCGCTCATCTGGGGACTCGCAGGGAAGGCCCAGATAGCCGTCTCGCAGGCGGGCGATGCGCATCGGCAGTATCAGGCGCTTGAAGCCCGTAAGTCAGCGCTCGGCGCGAGCCTCGCGGCGCTCGCGACGAGCCGCGGCCGGGACGCCGCCATCCGGACGGCCTTCGGGGTTGCGCGGCCCGGGGAAGAGGTTATCGTAGTGGTACCGCCGGCGACGGCGACTCCCGCCGTGACGCCGGCTCCGTGGTGGCAGAAGGTGCTGAATTGGTTCTAGATCGAAGTTCGACTTCAATACGAAAAAGCGGGTATGGTTCAGTGGTAGAACGATTGCTTCCCAAGCAATAAACGCGAGTCCGATTCTCGCTACCCGCACCAGTGGCATAATATTATTTCTATGGTATAGTCTTCATCAGATTGTCACCAAAGGGAGGTTGTCGTGAATACTATAGTGCTGAGACACAAGCTCGAGGAAGTGCCGATCAAGCGGCACGGTACGATCGCTGACGCATTCGCGATCGGCCTCGAGAAACGTCGGAAGGGTATCATCGCGAGTCTGGCGATATTCCGGGAACCGCTCGCGATGGAGTACGAAGGGGAGATGAAGTATACGAAGACGCTCTCCCTCGCCACGCCCGGACGGAAGATGGACGTGCGCGAGTTCTACCTCGCGCTTCACGAGAGGCAGTGCCATCCGGCGAGCATGAACGAGGATGTGGCATATCTCTTCATGCTCATGCATCACCACGTCGAGGCCGGCCCCATCCTCCACCTCGGGACCATTCTCCGCAGTGAGAGCTGCGAAGCCCAGAAGGAGCAGCGGCTTCTCACGAGAGAGGACGGGGGTGGCAGACTCGTCGATTTCTATTATCCTCAGACGTCGATCGAACCGAATTGCAGCGTCATCGTGAGGGAGGATGGCAGGCGCCACTGACTGGTGGTGCGAAGCATCAAGGGCCCATGGTCGTCAAGACGACCATGGGCCCTCACTGTGCTCTTTGTGTGGATAACTCTGAGTGGTATACTTGGCCTATAACCAAACAATCATGGATAAAACCGTCACTATCTACAGCACGCCGACCTGCCACTTCTGCCAGATGACCAAGGATTTCCTCAAGGACAAAGGCATCGCCTACACCGATTACAATGTCGCGAGCGACCTCGAGAAGCGCCAGGAGATGATCCAGAAGTCAGGCCAGATGGGCGTGCCGGTCATCTTCGTGGGCGACGAGATGATTATCGGTTTCGATCAGGAGAGGCTCACCTCGACGCTCGGCATCGCGGCGTAGGGCTTCCAGGCAAAACGCGCGCGGCTCTGCCGCGCGCGTTTTGTGCTATCTTTGCCGTATCCCGCCCCTTTAGTTCAATGGATAGAACGGCTCACTCCTAACGAGCTGATGTAGGTTCGATTCCTGCAAGGGGCACCAATCGCGTTTCTCGGGATGGTAGAATATCCAGCATATGGACCCCGAACTCAAGAAGGCACTCGACGAGATACATGCGCTCACGAAAGACAATCACGACATGCTCCGCGCCATACGGCGCGACCAATGGCTCGGCTTCATCGGCCGCGTCATCGTCTGGCTCATCGTGCTCGCTCTCCCGCTCTACCTCTACCAGCAGTATCTCCAGCCGCTCGTTTCGAAGTTCTCTACGACGCAAGGCGTCTCCACCTCCGGTCTGTTCGGCTTCCCGACGGCCGCCGAAGTGCAGAAGATACTGAATTCGTTCCAGGGGAAATAATCCAGGCGCTTGCCCGTACACCAATGTTGCCATCATTGCGTGGGTCTTTTTGATACGATATATTGTATTCAAGTACAAACAGTTGTCATATGACGCATCGTGGCATGTGCCCGACGCAATAGGAAAAGACGATGGCAAAATTGGTGTACGGGCTTGGATAGCTCAGTTGGTAGAGCATTCCCCTGAAGAGGGAAGGGTCCCCAGTTCGAATCTGGGTCCAAGCACCAGATATGCTGCGAAAGACATTCCTCTGGATGCAGACATACGAGCGGCATCTCTCCGCGCTCGCGATGATCGCCGGTTTCATCTCCGACAATCTGCTTTTCAAGCGCGTCGATCTCATCCAGACGCAAGTGCTGTTCGCGGTCTATACGGCGGCGTGCTTCATCGCGATCCCGCTCCTGCACGCTCTTCAGACCCGCGCGTCGCGCGGCGCTCCTGCGCCGCGCTGGCGCGTCGTGCTCCCGTTCGTGGCGCAGTTCGCGCTCGGCGGGTTCTGGAGCGGCTTCGTCATCTTCTATGGGCGCTCCGCAGACCTCGGCGCGTCCTGGCCGTTCATCCTCTTCCTGTTCGCCATACTCGTCGCGAACGAATATTTCCATCACTATCACGATCGGCTCGTCTTCACGAGCGTACTCTTCTTCTTCGCACTCTATTCCTATGCGATCTTCGAGGTCCCTCTTTTCACCGGCACGATCGGCACGGGGACATTCCTCCTCTCCGGGCTCGTAGCCGTCGGGGTCTTCGCGCTCTTCACCGTGCTCCTGCGCGTCGTGGCACGCGAGCGGTTCCTGATGGACGTCTGGCGCATCCGCGCTGGCGCGCTCGTCGTGCTCGCTCTCATGAATCTCTTCTATTTCACGAATGTCCTACCGCCCCTGCCGCTTTCAGCGCCCGCCGCCGGCATCTACCACGCCGTCTGGCGCGTACCGGGCGCCTATCTCGCTTTGAGCGAATCAGAGCCGTGGCCGGTGCGCTATTTCGGCTTATCGCCGACGCTCCACGTCGCCCTCGGTGAATCGCTTTCCGCCTACAGCTCGGTATTCGCGCCGACAGCGCTCACGACCACGATCGTACATCGGTGGGAATGGTATGATCCGGCTGCGAAACAGTGGGTCGAGAAGGCGGTGATCGCCTACCCGATCGCCGGAGGGCGCGACGGCGGCTACCGCGGCTACTCGACGGTCCTTATGAGCGCGGCGGGGCAGTGGCGCGTCGATATCGAGACGATCGACGGTCGTCTCATCTCGCGGTTGCCGTTTACGGTCGAACAGGTCGCCGTTGCACCGGCGGAAACGACGGTAACACTCCCTTAGCCGGCCTTCACGCGGAGCTTCGTCTGCTTCGCCTTGTCGAGTTTCGGTAAGATGACGGTGAGGAGACCGTCCTTGGCGTTCGCCGTGGACGCCTCGACGTCGACTTCTTGCGGGAGGAGGATCGTACGCGAGAACGAGCCCCAGAAGAGCTCGCGTGAGAAATAGTCGGGCCCGGAGACTTGTTCGCGCTCAGAACGGGTGCCCTCGATCTCGACCATGTCGCGGCTTATAGAAATGTTGAGCTCGTCAGGGCGCACGCCCGCGACGAAGGCGCGGATGATGATCTCGCTCGGGGTCTGGTGCACGTCGACGGGGAGCTGGCCTTCGCCCTTCGAAAGAGAGTCGTCCTCGAGGAGTGACGGGCGGGCGGCTTCGCTCGAGCGATCACGCGGCTCGGTACGGCCGGGCATCGTCGCCATCGGCAGGTCGTCATCGAAATCGAACGAATCTTCAGTCGGGGCGGTGCCGGAAAGGCGTTCAAAGAACGAGCGCTTCATAGTCATGTCAGTAAGGATTAAGAGAGGAGGTTACGAGATTGGAAATATTTCAGCACTTCGAAAGCCGCGAAGAACACCACGGCGGCGGTCCATATCAGGAAGACCGCAGCGAGCGTGGTCGAAGTGCCTTGGCTAATGATAAGCGCGTTGAAGGTAGTGTGCAATGCTATGGCGAGGATAAGTCCCCCGGACGCGGCCGCTACGCGTATGGCCGGGCGGCTTTCGTGTGAGAAGGCGAGCGCGAATCCGATCGCGGAGGAAGCGAAGACATGGAGGAGCGTGGAGCCGATGAAGCGCACGTCGCCGGTGAAGATGCTGGAAGCGACGTGGCCGTCGGCGATAGGCGCGATGAGGAAGAGCATGTTCTCGGCAGCGGCGAAACCGAGCGCCACGGTAATCATGTAGATGACATAATCAGGCGCTTCATCGACGACCGGCCGCCAAAGGATGAATACGGCGGCCATAAGGTATTTGAGGGTTTCCTCGATGAGCGCCCATGAAGCAAGGACTGGCATATCGCCCTGGAGGGCCGCTTTCGCGTACTGCTCGAGCGGGATGGCGAGCGGCACGGCCGCGATGCCGGCAACGAAGGCGAGCGCGATCATCGTCTTCGGCTCCGGGTGCTTCGCGTCTTCCTGCAATAGGAAGTAGAGCCAGATGAAGGCCGGCAGGAGACCGCCGATAAACGCGTAGCCGAGCGTGGTGAGAGTCACGTGAATAAGTATAACAGCCTTCTTTCCGTCCTAACGGTTCAGCTCGGCCATCTCGCGACCATGAGGAACTTTGCGTCCCGAGTCGGCATGGATTGCCAGATCTCTTCGGTGACGAACGGCATGAAGGGGTGGAGGAGGCGGAGCGTGCGGTCGAGGATATCCATGAGAAGCGCTCGGCGCGATGCTTTCGCTTCGGCGTCGCTCCCGGCGAAAATAGGCTTCGACTCCTCGAGAATCTTGTCGGCGAGCTCATGCCATGCGTAGTGGTAGAGCTTCTCAGCGGCGAGGTAGATGCGGTATTCTTCGATATCGGTCGTGACTTCTTTTGTGAGTTTTTCGAATTCCTCCAAGAGTTCACGCTCCCGAGGGAGAAAAAGGGTGCGCTCCGGGCCGCTAGGCCAAGTCTTACCCCCTTCTTCTCCCTCAGAAGCGTTCTCCAGTATGAAACGCGCGATGTTCCAGAGCTTGTTCGCGAAGTGCTTATAGCCTTTCACTTTGTCCTCGCTGATGCGCATGTCGGTGCCCGGCGTGTTGCCGACGATGAGCGCCATGCGGGCCGCGTCCGCGCCGAATTTCGCCGCGACGTCGAGCGGGTCCATGTTGTTGCCGAGCGACTTGCTCATCTTGCGGCCCTGCGCATCGCGCACGAGGCCGTGGAGATAGATGGTCTTGAAAGGGATGGTGCCGAGCGTGAATTCGGTCATGAGAATCATGCGGGCGATCCAGAAGAAGAGGATGTCGTAGCCGGTCTCGATGAGATCGGTCGGGTGGTAGGTCTTGAAGTCTGCCGTCTGCTCCGGCCAGCCGAGCGTCGAGAAGGTCCAGAGTCCCGAAGAGAACCAGGTGTCGAGCGTGTCCTCGTCCTGCGTCCAGCCTTCATCCGTCGGCGCTTCGCCGACCGTGATCTCTTCGCCCTTGTACCAGACCGGCACGCGGTGCCCGTACCAGATCTGCCGACTGATGCACCAGTCGTGCAGGTTCTCGATCCAGTGGAAGTACGCCTTCTCGAAATAGTCCGGGATGATGGCGATCTCTCCGCCGCGTACCGCCTCGAGCATGAGCTCCTTGAGCGTCTTGCCGCGGCCGGGGACTTCCTTGTTCACCTCGATCCACCACTGCAGCTTCGGCAGAGGCTCGATGATGCCGCCGGTGCGCTCGGCGGTGGAGACGTTCTGCGTGATGTCCTCCACCTTCTCCAGAAGTCCTTCGCTCGTGAGCCATTCGACGACGATATCGCGCGCTTCGGTCGTCTTCTTCCCCTCGAGGCGGCCGGGGACGGCCATCTTGGCGTATTCATTGATGACGATGACCTCGTGCGAGAGCTCGTGGCGGTCGGCGATCTCCCAGTCGATCTGGCTGTGCGCCGGCGTGAGGCCGACGGCGCCCGTGCCGAAGGCGGGGTCGACTTCTTTGTCGGCGACTATCTTGATGTGGATGGGCACGTCACAGAAGACCGCGTCGTACTCCTTGCCGATGAATGCTTTATAGCGAGCATCGTCCGGGTGGACCGCGACGCCCACGTCGCCGACTTTCGTCTCGGGGCGCGTCGTAGCGATCGGGATGGGGAAGTCTTTGCTATAGCGGAAGGTGTAGAGCTTCGCCGGGCGCTCCTCATAGACGATCTCGTCGTCGGAGATGGTCGTCTGACCCTTCGGGTCCCAGTTCACGATGCGATTGCCGCGGTAGATGAGGCCGGCGTCGTACATCATCTTGAAAACGGTGCGGACCGCGCGGCTGCGCGTCTCGTCGAGCGTGAACGCCTCGCGCGACCAGTCGAGCGACGCGCCCATCGTCTTCAGTTGGCCGATGATAGTATCGTGGCTCTCTGCAGCGAACGCTTCGACGCGCTTCATGAGCTCGTCGCGACCGAGGTCGTGGCGTCCCTTGCCTTCGTCTTTCTTGATCTGCTTCTCGACGACCGACTGTGTCGCGATGGCAGCGTGGTCGGTGCCGGGCACCCAGAGCGTGCGGAAGCCGCGCATGCGCTTGTAGCGCACGAGGGAATCCTCGATGGCGAGCATGAGCGCGTGGCCCATGTGGAGCCGGCCGGTGACGTTCGGCGGCGGGAGGACGATGGAATAGGCCGGTGCATCTGCTCTCGTCGCGCCCTGTGCGATGCACTCGTCCGGATTAAAAAGGCCGCTCTTCTCCCAGTCGGCGTAGATGCGGCTCTCGGTCTCTTGAGCGTTATAGGGCTTCAGGAATTTAGGATCCATTGCCTCTGAAATATAGCAAATACAGGGGATTACGCGAGCGAACGGTTACCGGAAGCGGCGAGATCGGCGGGGGCGACCTCGTCGCGGAGCGCGCGATAGAAGCCGGCGAGAGCGATCATGATGGCGTTGTCGGTCGTAAGGGCTGCCGACGGGATGCGAAGCGCGACGTTCGGATACTCTTCCTTCATCTTCACGGCGAAGGTGCGGCGGATATGCGTATTGGCCGAGACGCCGCCGCCGAGCACGAGGGTCTGCGCACCGGTCTGCTCGAGCGCCCGGGCGGTCTTCTTAGAGAGTACGTCGGTCACGGCGTTCTCGAATTCGTGCGCGAGGTGCTGTTTCTCGCGTTCGCTCATGTCAGGATTCTTCTTCAGAAGATACAGCACGGCAGTCTTGAGCCCCGAGAAGGAGAAGTCGCAGGTCGCGTCGTTCAGCATCGGCCGCGGCAGCTCGAACTTTGAAACCGGACTTCCGAGTTCGGAAGAATTTCTGACAAGCTCGGCGAGGCGCGAGATCTCCGGGCCGCCGGGGTACGGGAGGCCGAGCATGCGGGCGACCTTGTCGAAAGCTTCGCCGACCGCGTCGTCCTTCGTCTGCCCGATGAGCTCATACTCGAGCCACTCCTTCATCAGTACGAGTTCGGTGTGGCCGCCGGAGATGAGGAGGGCGAGTACCGGCAGCTTTACGTCCTTAATATGCAGAAGGACACCTTCTGCATCATTCGTCGCAAGCGCCGCCATGATATGGCCCTCCATGTGATTCACCGCAACGAGCGGTTTGCTCCAGAGAAGAGCGAGCGCTTTGGCGAAGTTGATGCCGACCCAGAGCGCCGGCTCGAGGCCGGGGCCGGCTGTGACGGCGATGGCATCGATAGCGGGCGGCTCGCACTCGGAGACGAAGTCGAAGAAGGCTTCGGCGAGACCGGGTTCGCGCGACAAGATCGCAGCGATTTTGTCGCGCGTCTCTTCCGGTATCGCCTGAGTATCTTCGTGGAGGAGTTCAGCTTCTTCGAGTGCGGCCTCGAGGAGCGGGACGAGATTCTTCGCATGCTCGCGCTTGGCGAGGGCAGGGAAGACGCCGCCGTATTCCCGGTGAATATCGATCTGCGAGAGGAGGGCGTTCCCGAGCACGGTGAACGACGCGCTCTGTTCATCGCCGTGCGCCTCGACGATCGCGATCGCGGTCTCATCACACGACGTTTCTATGGCCAATACTTTCATAAGAAGGAGGTCCTTGCCCCGTAGCCAACCGAGTGGAACGAGGTTGTGGTACCGGGGTCGATCGCGAGGATTTTCATAATGATGGTAGTATACCCCGTATGCAACGCGACGACCTCATGGTCTGGATGGACCTCGAGATGACCTCGATCGAGGACGCTTTGGTGGATCAGATTATCGAAATAGCCGTCATCCTCACCGACAAGAACCTGACCATCGTGGCAGAAGGGCCGGACATCATCATCCATGCCGACCCGAAGCAGTTCGAGGGTATCCCCGAGTCGGCCCGTGCTCTCCATGAGAAGAACGGCCTCATCCCGCTCGTCACTGCGAGCACGGTCTCGCTCAAAGAGGCGGAGGATCGCGTACTCGCTTTCCTTATGGAGCATGTCACGCCGAATTCAGCGCCGCTCTGCGGTAATTCCATTCACATGGATCGGCATTTCCTGCGTCTCCAGATGCCGCGCGTCGAGAAATATCTCTTCTATCGCTGCATCGACGTCTCCACGGTGAAAGAGCTCGCACGACGCTGGGCACCGACGCTCTTCGAAGAATCGCAGAACAGGAAAGGCGAGAGCGCTCACCGCGCCAAAGACGACATTCTCGCGTCTATTTCTGAACTCGCGTTCAATCGTGGTGCGCTCTTTTCTCGCTAATCCTCGATCTCCGTCCACGGCACTTCCGCGCCGTTCGGTATGAAAAAGCCTGCTGAGTTTGGGTGGCCGCCGCCGCCGTATCTCATCGCGATCTTTGAGACGTCTACCGTCCCGTCCCCGCGTATGGAAACGCCGAATCCGTCCGGATGCGCCGCGACGACGAGCGCGAAAGGCGGAAGCTTCTCATAGAGCAGATGGCCGACATAGGAACGCATGGTGATGGAAGGCATGGCGGTAGTGAAATAGCATTCATAGCCTTCGAAACTGATTTTCTTCGCCGCTTCGACAGAAATTTGTGCGAGCAGTTCGAAGTATTCCGTATACGCCGCCGCTTTGATGAGGAATGTCGCTCGTGCGGCATCATCTTCGAGCGTCTGCGCGAGCGTGTCCCAGACGGCGAAGTCATCCGGCTGCACGACAAGGTAGGAGAAGACGTCGCGCGTCTCGGGAAGCGCGTAGCGGTAGAGGTCGCCGTCTTCGATGTACTGCATGAGGCGCGGCATCGGTATGTCGGGATGGAAGAAGGACCAAGCGATAGTCGCGCCGGAGCGTTTCTCGTCGAAGATGTGCTCCGGTGCGGTCTCCGTGAGCGCCTTGGAGCTCTGGTGGTGATCAAGCGCGACGAAGCGCGATGCGATCTTCGCGAGTCGCTCCATTTCGCCGGGCAGCTCGTAGCTGAAGTCGAGCAGATAGATCTCTTTCCCTTCGAGACCTTCGAGCGGAGCGTCGCCGTAGCCGGCGGGGATATACTCAGCTGTGTCGCCGAATTTCTTCCACGCGGCATACGCTGCGCCGAAGCCGTCCGGGCAGCGCTTGTGATAGATGACGACGACATGCTTATCGCTCATATGCCGGCATTATCGCACGAAGCGCACATAGATGCCGGCAGGGATGACGCGTTCTGATTTCGATTCCCGTATGAAAAGCTCGCCGCACTCGCCGTCGGTCTCGCCGAAGACGCTCTCGATAGCCTGCGCGAAGGAGCGTGGCGCATAGCCGGCGGCATAGCCGTTTATGAGGAAGAAGGAGCCGGGCTTGTCCGAGAATATCGCTTTGAGCGTCTCGAGGAGCTCGGGGAGCGCTTCTTCGATCTTCCACACCTCACCCTTGGCGCCGCGGCCGAAGGCCGGCGGGTCGAGGATGATGCCGTCGTATTTCGCACCGCGCCGCGCTTCGCGCTTCGCGAAAGCGAGCGCGTCGTCGAGGAGCCAGCGGATCTTGTCTTCGCCGACGCCCGAGCGGCGTGCATTGTCGTGTGCCCAGTCGAGCGACTGCTTGCTCGCATCGACGTGCGTGACGTGCGCACCGGCAAGCGCGGCGACGACGGAGGCGATGCCGGTGTAACCGAAGAGATTCAGCACCTTCGGCAACATGTCGGACATATCATGTCCGACATTAGATGTCGGACATGATATGTCCGACACTCGAGCGTGGAGCCATTTCCAGTTCGGCGCCTGCTCGGGGAAGACGCCGGTATGCTTGAAGCTCGTGAGCGTTGCGGTGAAGCGGGTATCGCCCCACGCGAGCTCCCATGGCTCGGGTATCGGCTTCTGTACGTCCCAGCCGCCGCGCTTGTCGCGGAAGGCGAAGACGGCGCTCGCGTTTTTCCAGAGCTCCGGCTCCTGCTTCGCCCAGAGTGCTTGTGTCTCGGGCCGTGCGACGGTCACCGCGCCGAAGCGCTCGAGCTTCATGTTGTCGCCCGAGTCGAGGAGCTCATAATCGCTCCAAGGAAGCGTCGTGAGATGTCGATCGTATTTCATGAAAGAAATTCCGGATGTTTGCGACTCCATTCGTAGAAGACGACCGCCGCCGAGACAGCGGCATTGAGCGACTCGGTTCGCGGATGCATCGGAATCGAGAGTGCGACGTCGCAGGCTTCGAGTGTTTTCTCGCGGATACCGGCGCCTTCGTTGCCGATGATGAATGCCGCCGGGACGTCGAATTTCTCGTCAGTGAGCGCCGTAGAGCCTTCCATCGCGAGGCCGTAGGTCCAGAAGCCTTTCTCCTTGAGGATCTTGATGGTGTTGTTCACGTTGCCGATGGAGACGAGCGGGACGCGGAATGCCATGCCGGCGGAGGTCTTCACGACGACGCCGGTGACGCCGGCCTGGTGGCGTTCCGGGATGAGCACAGCCGAGAGGCCGAAAGCTGCAGCGGAGCGGATGATAGCGCCGACGTTGTGCGGGTCGTGTATCTCCCCGAGGATGGCGACCGCGGGATTTCGGGCGGGGTTGAGGGTTTTCAGGAAATCATCGAAAGGGATGAGCAGGGCAGAGGGGTCCATGATGGCGATGATGCCCTGGTGAGTGGCATCGCGCCCCACGAGCTCCTTGCCTTTACTCACGGCCAAGGGGACGGTCGGGATATTGTGCATCTGGAGGAGCGCGCGCAGCTCTTTATCGCCCGCATCGTGCGCGAGGAATACTTTTCGTATGACCTGCGGCTTGCTTTCGAGCGCTTCCATGAGCGCATGCTTGCCGTAGATATAGACTTTTTCTTTCGATGGGGAGGAGGTTCGTTTCTGTCGCATGAGCGAAATTATAGCACGAAATCAAGCATTTTGTTAGTGCGCCGTGAGGAACTCGAATCCCCGACCCTCTCAACGTCAATGAGATGCTCTACCAACTGAGCTAACGGCGCATGGGGAGACTATATCACAGCATGATTCTCCGCGGAATGTGCTCGTGATAGGCAAGGGAAAAGATACGGGCGCGGCTTGCGCCGCGCCCGTATGCTCCGCCGGGATACTTAGTTGTCCGAGTGCGGGGTAGAGGTCGACGTCGAGGAGCTGTCGCTTGCGGTCGATGAAGCGGTCGCCTCGCTCGAGCTCTGTGATTCGGTCGATGAAGCGGTCGCGTCGCTTGAGCTGCCGCTGCACTCGCTTTCCATCTCCATTTCCTTCGCGATTTCGCCGCGGGTCTGCGGGCCGACGATGCCGACGGTGCTGATACCGTGGCTCTCCTGCCACTTCGCTACGGCCGCGCGTGTCGCGTCGCCGTAGTAGCCGGTGACGAGGCCCTCGGGATAGATTGACTTGTCCTTGCTGAGGAACGCCTGTAAGCGGGACACCTCGCCTTCCGACGAGCCGTCGGTCGAGCCGACGCTGAGGTTCTGCGAGAGAGCCGCGCACGCGTTGGCGCTCACTGGCTGGTTCGTCGTATCGGTCGGTACGGTCGTGCTCGCCGTCGATGATGATGTCACGGTCGAGACCGGCATGCCTTCGAGCGCGGCCTGCACGTTTGCGATCGTCGTGGCATCTGCGCCGAACGCCTGCAGGAGGTTCGTGATGGAATCTATCTGGACGGGTGTGAGGGCTGCCGCTTGAGCGAGCGGCGCGCCGGCTACGAGCGAGACGGCGAATGCGACACCGGCTGCTGCAGAGAGGACACGGGGATTCATAAGACGATTCATAGTGCGGAATTGGTTAATTGATCACTTATTTAAGTAAAGGCGTTGAACCCTTCAAGCATAGCGCACCTGAGCCGTTTGTGGCGCCTTGTGCACAACGTTTCGGGGGAATTCTCCCGGTATTCTCGGTATTATCGCGTGACTCGTGGGGCCCTTTCCCGGCGCCGGTCGCGAGTGTACCGGAAGTCTGCTGCGCCAAGGACAGCGGTCGCGAAGAGTGCGGATACGGACGCATAGACATACGGGGCAGAACGGCTGAGTGAGAAGAGGACGCCCATGATGAGGTTCGAGAGGAATTGACCGATGCTCCGCGATACCGAAAGGAAGCCCATACCCCTCGATAGAGACGTCGATGCGATGAGCGAGGAGACGAGCGTCGGCTCGAACGTCTCGACCGTGCCCATGCCGAGGCCGAGGATCGCGACGGAAAGGTAGAACGCGAGCTCATGCAGGTTGAAGACGACGCTGAGCGCGATGAGCCCGGACCCGAGCGCCGAAGGCAGGTAGCCGATAAGCCAGAGCGAGCGCAGCGGTGAGAATTTCCCGGCGCCGAGCGCGTACCCGCTAACGGCCGAGACACCGAGATACACGGCGTAAGCTAGCACGCCGAGCTCAAAGCCGCCGGTCGTGGCGCTGCCGCCGGTCGCCGTCAGGATCGGGAAGCCGAGGTTGTAGAAGCTGAAGCCGTAGAGCGTCGCAGCGATGAGGAGAGACACGAACAGCGACCGATCGGCCTCTCGGGACGGAGGCGTCGCTTCGCCGGGCTCTTCTAACGGGGATTCTTCCCGGTAGAGTGTGGTGCGCCGGACGAAGAAAAGGAGGATTGTCGAGATGAGGAGCGGCACGGCGGCATACAAGATGATGGTGCCGATTGGGACGTGAAGCGCGATGAAGAGCAATGCGAGAAGCGCGGAGAGCGTGCCGCCGCCGATGTCGAGCGCATGCAGGACGCCGAATGCGAGGCCCCGGCTCTCCTCCGGGGTCACCTGCACGAGAAGTGCGCGACGGGCGGGAGTGCGGAAGTACCGCGCCCACCAGCCGAGGATGAAAAGCAGTGCCGAGAGCCAGAGCACATGCGTGAGGCCGGAACAGGCCATGAGCGGGATGAACGCGTTGCCTACGATGGCGACGTACTTCTTGTCGAACCGATCGCCCGCAAGCCCGCCGATATACGCGAAGAACGATCCGGCCCCGAAGGCGACGGCCGTGATGATGCCGTACCAGTACACCGGCTCGTGGAGCGCGAAGATGAGGTAGAGCGGGAATAGGGCCGCGACCCCTTGGTAGCCGAGATCCGCGAAGAATGCGGAAAAGGAGAGCAGAAGCCCGTCGCGGGTCATACGCCGGAGCGGCGAGAAAACGCCGAGTATGTTCATGCGCCTATTGTACGTTACGAAAACAGCAAACAGTTATGCGTGTCGTGCGTACTTCAGGACCGCATACCACCCCGAGACGCCTATGAGAGCGAACGCCATACCCCCGAGCACGTCTATCGGGTGATGGAGACCGGTGTATACGCGCGCGGCGCCGACGAGGATGGCGATCGCCCAGAGCGTGATACCCAATCGCTTGCTCCAGAACATCCCGACAGTCGCGAAGGCAGAGACGAAGAGCGTATGGTCGGAGGGAAAGCCGTTATCGGGCGCGTGCGGGATGAGCGGCGTGAAGTGCAGGACGACGAACGGACGCGGATTGAAATAGAAGTGTCCGCCAAGGACGCCGAGCGCGTAGGCGAGGAGTCCCGCCGGGATGGCGAAGAGCGTCATGCGCTTCCATTCTGAGCGCGGCCGCATGATGAAATAGATGCCGAGCACGATGATCGGCAGGACGAAGAGGTAACGAGCGGTGAAAATGAAAAACGCGTCCATGCATAGCTTTATACCACGTGGCGGGCAGATTCGGGGCATCACGGGGATGAAAGTATGCGTATCGACCCTTAGAGATGCTTTTGTGTTACGAATTGCTAACCGGATTGCTCCGCGTATTCGCAATCCGCTAAGCATTCTCGACCACCGCTCGTCGTTTTTCTCGGAAGAAAAACATCGCTCCGCGATCACAAAAAGACACCACGGGGAACCCTGATTACAGTTTCGGCCACGAATAATTCGTTCGCCGTCGCTTACGAATTTTCTCGGCCCTGGCCCACTGCCTCGCCTGCTGGCTCGGCTTGTTCCGCCTTTCGATTCCCCGTGGGGTCTACAAACGGCAACAGCGCCAACACATTCGTGTGTGGCGCTGGCCGATTTGTGACCCCACGGGGAATCGAACCCCGATTTACGCCGTGAAAGGGCGCTGTCCTAACCGTTAGACGATAGGGCCTGCTTCGCAGACCCTACATCCTTCGCCTCGTCCGGAACAAATGGGATCTTGCCCGTCCGCTCGGCTCGGCTGTAGGGCCGTTACCGAAACCTTATCATTTTTGCTTCGAAATGCTAGGATGGGTTGTACTGGAGAGGTGGCTGAGTGGTCGAAAGCACCGGTTTCGAAAACCGGCAGGGGCGTAAGCTCCTCGAGAGTTCGAATCTCTCCCTCTCCGCCGAGATTTTTAAGGAGCGAAGCGACTATAAAAATCCAAGTGGGGTTGCGTAATCGCAAGCCCCCGCACCAGTCCGCAAAAGCGGAGTATACTTACACGAACGATGTCGGTTGATTTCATCACGCAGCTCATACTCCAGTACCGGTATTGGATACTCATCCCCCTCTCGCTCTTAGAGGGCCCAGTCGTCGCATTCGTTGCCGGTACGCTCGCCGCCGCCGGCTTTTTCGATATGTATTTCCTCGCCGCGCTTTTCTTCGTGCGCGATGTCGGGCTCGACGGCGCGTATTACGCCATAGGCTATTTCGGCGGGCACACGGAGTTCTCCAGGCGCATGCTCGCGAAGATCGGCGTCACGGACGACCACTTGCAGCGGGTGCGGATACTGTGGGAGCGGCGGCCCGGCATGACGATGCTGGTCGGCAAGCTTTCCTATGGCATCGCCTCGGCCTTCATCGTGGTCGCCGGCATGGTGAAGATGCCGCTCCGTATATTCTTTAAGTACGGGATACTCGTCGCCGTGCTCGAATACGGCTCGCTGCTTTTCGCCGGGTATTACCTCGGCACGTCGCTCGGGGGGAATATCGTGCGGATGATCGATAATGCGCAATACGTCATCGCATTCGCCGCGATCGTCATTTCGGCGTACTATATCCTGAGTTGGCGTATGCGCGGCAAGCTCCTCAAATCCGATGAGGAGGTCGAAGAGGCGCCGGCCGGACCACAATAGAGGATTCCCCGCGCAACGAAATGATCACGCAGTACTGATATGTCTACGAGCACGCACGATGAATCGAAGGATCTCTCCGGCGGGGTGAAAAGGATCCTGCTCGTGACGGACGCGTGGGCGCCGCAGGTGAACGGCGTGGTGCGCGTGCTCCAAGCCGTTATCCCGCTCGTGGAGGCGCGCGGCTACGATGTCCGGCTTGTCGAGCCGGGACAGTTCACGACGGTACCGATGCCGTTCTATCCTGAGATCCGTCTCGCGCTCTTCCCGCGCCGCCGCATCCGGAAGATGCTCGACGAGCTTAAACCGGACGCCGTCTGCATCGTGACCGAAGGGTCGCTCGGCTGGGCGGCCCGCGCGGTGTGCCGGGAGCGGGGGGTACCGTTCACGACGTGGTACCACAGCCATTTCCAGCTCTACGTCGACGTGCGCCTCCACGGGCTCCTACACCCCATCTTCGCCCTCATACGGCACTTCCACTCCGCGGCCGCGCGTACGATGGTATCGACCGAGAGTCTGAAGAGGGAACTCGAGCTGACCGGTTTCAGGAATCTGATCGTCATGCCGCTCGGCGTCGACACCGAGCTCTTCGTCAGGAATCCGAACCCGCCGCTCCCGCCGCTCCCGAAGCCGGTCTTCGTCTATTTCAGCCGCCTCGCGCCTGAGAAGAGCCCGGAGGAATTCCTGAAGCTCGACCTGCCCGGTACGAAACTCGTCATCGGACCCGGGCCGTTGCGAAAAAGACTCGAGAAAGAGTACGGGGACCGGAACAGGTTCGTCGGACCGAAGAGGGGGCAGGAGCTCGTCGATTGGCTTTCACTCGCCGACGTGTTCGTCTTCCCGTCGCGCACGGAGACCTTCGGTCTCGTCGCGCTCGAGGCGCTCGCCTGCGGCCTCCCGATCGCGGCGCATGACGTCATGGGCCCGCGCGACATAGTCACGGAAGGGAGGGACGGCTACCTCGGCGGCGACTTGCGGGAAGCCGCGCTCAAATGCCTCGATCTTTCGAGGGAGGACTGCCGCGCGAAAGCGCTCCGGTACTCGTGGGAACGCTCGGCCGATACCTTCATCAAGAATCTTTTTGCATAAAAACAAGCGGCCGCCGCTTTCGCGACGGCCGGTGAATCACAACCACGGTTTCGGGAACGCCAGTTTCAGCGCCGTGACCAGCGTTATGAAGAGCTCCCCTATAGCGAACATGAGCATCGGGCGCGCCTCTTCTGCGAATATCCGCGGGCACCAGACGAATCCGTACCGTTCGTTCAGAGCATCGAACACGAGATGATTCGCGAGCGGGAAGTACAGAGCGAGCAAGTACCAGATAGTCCATATGTCCGTCCGCTTCGCGTCGCTATAGACGTAGAAGACGATAAACGCCGCGATCAACATCGCTGAGTAGACCATCGCGACTATTCCGGCGGGGTGGATTTCCCCCTTCCCGGCCCACGCGTCATCCTGCAGGCCGTTTCTATAGACGAAGAGGAAGGCGTATAAGCTCAGCACTGTTCCGAGAATGATCGCGGATCTCGCGACGTCGGGGTTACCGTGGTCCCAGTAGGGCCCGATGATATAGAAGACGAACGGCATGAGCATCAGATTCCCCCACAGAGCGCCATTGGCGATTCCCGGGAAACCTTTTGCCGCGTGATGCATCATCATCTGGCCCGGGAAGAGCCGGTTGTCGAAGTATGCCAGGGACAGCGACAAGAGCATCATGCCGACGCTTGAGAGCGCCATGAGAAGTCCGGATTCCATTATCGTTTCCTTTCGCGAAAGTGCCGCGGTGCGGCGGGATGCTTCTTTCCAGTGCCACTATACCCAATCCGGCACGCTTTGACAATCCCCATACTGTTGGTATAGAATTAACCTGGGTAATTCAACAGAGCTCTTTGGCAGGTGTCAGAGGGCGTCACTCTTGGGAGGAAAGACATGCGGCACACGATAGTTTCAAGGACGTTCTGGGCTGTATTCTTTGCAGCATTCTTATTTCTTGATTTCTCGCTGCTGCCGGGCATGATCGGTGCGATTATCCGTTACGCGCCGCATAGCGCGTCGTGGGTACTCATCTTCGCGTGCGTGTGGACGGCAGTATCGGCGGTCCCGGCGCTTTTCGCGGCGGTATTCATCACCTCGATCGCGAGCGCTTCAGAGAGGCGCTGCCCGTCGCCCTTGGTGAGCACGCTGCGGGCGGCACACTTCGTCCAGCGGTATCTGAATATCCTCGGACTGGCTGCTATGGCCGTCTTCCTGTACTGGAAGGTTGTGCTTGAGCCGCTCTTCGGAGCGCTTGCCGTCGCATGGACGAACACCGGGAGTCTCCCGAACGACTCAAAGACATAAACCGCCACGAGAACCGCTACGCGCGCTTCTCGTGGCGGTTTTCCCTTTTTATACGAATGCAGCTAGCGCACGACCGCCCACTCCTTATAGGCAGCTTTGCCGCGGATCATCACGGAGAGCCCGTTCTTTATCCACGAAGCATACACGCGCAGCCAGCCGAGCTTATGGGGGCGGCGGAGCGAGTGCTGCACGGACAGCTTCCAGTATGAGAGCGTCCTCCCATGGTTCGCGAGTTCGCGGAACAGCTCATTGTCTTCTCCCGCGGCGAGCGCCTCTTTGAACCCGCCTTCTTTGCGGAAAGCGTCGGTGCGCACCATCTGGAATTCGCCGGAGGAATTACCGGAGCCGAACACGTTGTTCGCGATGATGTATGCCCAATTGAGCGGCTTGCAGAAGAGCGCGTCCACGAGCGAACGGTTCTCGGGCCAAGGCGTGAGCGGCACGGTCATGGCGACCAATCTCGGGTCCCGCCCGAATGCCGCCAGCATCTCCTCGAAGAAGGCGTTCGGCTCCGGAATGAGCACGTCGGCGTCGATGAAGACGAGGTAGTCGCCCTGCGCTTGCCGTGCCCCGGCGTTCTTCGCTTCGCCGAAGGTCTGGCGGCGCGGCTCTCCCCACACGACGATCTTTTCGGTGTAGCGGCGCGCGATAGGAAGCGTCTCGTCGGTGCTCCCGCCGTCGGTGATGATGATCTCGTGAGGCAGGGAAAGGGTGTCGAATTGCTTCAGCGTGCGCTCCAGGAACGCGCCCTCTTTGAGGGTCGGGATGATGATCGAAACGACAGGAGAAGAGCGCATCCGGACGGTTACTGCTTCTTCACCCAGAGGTAGAGGTCCTCCATCGCCTTCACGCCGTCGCCGGCGGCGATGTTGTTCTGGTGGTAGAGCTCGTCGGTACAGTCGCCGGCCGCCCAGATGCCAAGGGTGCTCGCGCGCTGGCTGCGCGGGTCAGCGATGATGCGGCCCACCGCATCGAAATCGAGCAGGCCTTTCACGAAATCGGTATTAGGGATGACGCCCGCCTCGACGAAGATGCCGGAGACCGGGAGCTCGTGCGACTCGCCAGTGTCTTTGTCGAGGTAGACGAGACCGGTTACGAATTGCTCGCCTTTCACTTCGGTCGGCTCGGCGTGCGCGAGGATGCGCATGTTCGGATGCGCTTTTGCCTTCGCGATGGTGACCGGGTCGGCTTTGAAGTCCTTGTGCCTGTGGAAGAGCGTGACGGACTTGGCATAGGCGAGGAGCTGGAGCGCAGTCTCGAAGCCGGCGTTCCCGCCGCCGATGACAGCCACATCCATACCCGAGAAGAGCGGGCCGTCGCACGAGGCGCAATAGGTGACCCCCTTGTTTTCGAAGGTGTCAGCGCCGGGGACATCGAGTTTGCGGCGTCCGGCTCCCGAAGCGATGAGGACGGACTTGGCGGTGAACTCTTTGCCACTCTTGGTCGTCGCAATGAAGCTGCCGTCGGCCTTTGCGAGCGAGACGACGCGTTCGCCGAGGACGACTGCGACAGCATCGCCCTTCACCGCGTCGAGGTGCGCCTTGAAGGACTTCGCGAGGTCCGCGCCGCTTATCTTCGGTGTCCCGATCCAGTTCTCGATGCCTTCCGAGACGGTGGATTGTCCGCCGATCCCTTCTGCGATGAGGACTGACTTCAGCTGCTTGCGGGCCGCGTAGACGCCGGCCGCAACGCCAGCGGGCCCGCCGCCGATGATGATGGTGTCGTTCATATGCGGGCAGTATACCAGAAGCGCGGCACGGGAGGTCGTGTGTTTGACGAATATATTAAACAAAGGTATACTCATCACAACATAAGAATCTATGAGGCGAGCTTTTTACGGCTAACGCCAACAGGTAACTGTCGGAATATTTTACAATTGGCCGTAAAAAGCTCATCTTATCGTTCTTAAAATGAAAAGGCCTCCGCTTGCGGAGGCCTTTTTCTATACAAACTTCAAGCTACTTTTTGTGCCTGCGGAGGAAGGACGGGATCGCGCCCCAGGCCTCGTCGTCCTCGGGGGCCGGTGTGACCTCGTCGCGCTTGTGCGGGACGGCGGTTACGATCGGCTCTTCTTTTTCGATGATCACGACGGGTTCTTCCTCCTTCTTCTCTTCGCGCTTCTCCTTCGCTTTCGGCTCCTCTTCTTTCTTCTCTTCGCGCTTCAGGATCTCGTGATAGATGCGGCCGCGTTCTTCTTCGCGGCGCTCGGGCGCCATCGCGAAGAGGGAACGCTCGGGGCCGGCATGCGAGGCATGTGCGGCGCTCTCGGGGAAGCCGGTCGCGATGACGATGATGCGGACCTGGCCCTTCTTGAGCTTCTCGTCCTTCATCATGCCGAAGATGATCTTCGCATTCTTGTCGACGGATTCGTTGATGACCTTCGCCGCCTCCTGCACCTCCATGATGCCGAGATCGTCGTTGCTTGCCACGACGAAGAGGATGCCCTTCGCGCCGCCGATGGAGACATCGAGGAGCGGGGAATTGACCGCCTGCTTCGCGGCGATAGCGGCGCGATCGTCGCCCTCCGCGATACCGATACCCATGAGAGCCGGACCGGCGCCTTCCATGATAGCCTTGATGTCGTTGAAGTCGGTATTGATATCGCCCGGCGTGGTGATGATGTCGGAGACGCCCTCGACTGCTTGGCGCAGGATCTCGTCGCACATGGCGAAGGCGCTCTTCGCGGTGGTGTTGAGATCGACGACCGCGAGGAGCTTGTCGTTCGGGATGACGATGAAGGCGTCGACTTCCTTCTTGAGCTCGGCGAGGCCGCGCTCGGCGATGTCCTTGCGCTGAGCACCCTCGAAGCTGAACGGCTTGGTCACGATCGCGATGACGAGCGCGCCGACTTCCTTCGCGATCTTCGCGACCACTGCTGAGGCGCCGGTGCCAGTGCCGCCGCCCATGCCGCAGGTGATGAAGACCATGTCGCTGCCCGAGAGCGCCTCCTGGATCTCCTGGCGCGTCTCTTCAGCCGCGCGCTTGCCGAGCTCCGGATTCATGCCGGTGCCGAGTCCGCGCGTGAGGTTCTTGCCGATGTGGATCTTGCGCTTCGCGAGGGAGCGGTGCAGGTCCTGCGCGTCGGAATTGATGGCGACGAATTCCACGCCGCGCACCTTCGATTCGATCATGTGGTTGATCGCGTTCTTGCCCGAGCCGCCGACGCCGACGACGCGGATCCGGGCGAAAGTCTC
>DATKTL010000012.1:0-8630 GCA_035531095.1 Minisyncoccota bacterium
GGGGAAGAGAGGCCCGGGTCCCACTCCTCGGGAATCAGCTTGCGAAAGTCCGCCCAGGCTATCTTCTCGATCTTCTTCGCATCCGGATTTTTCCGCGGGTCTGCGCCATACACGTAGTCGATATTTGAAAGGTTCACGAGCCGCGTCGCTCCCTGGTTCTTCGCCATGAGGACGGCATCGTAGTCGGTCGAGCAGCCGGGCTGCCAGCCGGCGGCGATGATGATGGGTTCCTCGGCGTCGACATCGATCGTCGGATTCTTTACCACCTGCGGGTGCGCATAGCCGACGAAGATATTGCGCAGGAGCTGTGCGTTCAAGCGCGTCGCGTGGATGCCGATCCAGTCGAGATCTTGGCGCGAAAGGGGAGTGACCTGGTTCGCGGCGTCTTGGTAGCGGCGGGCGGTCTTCCCGCCGCCGGCGATGATAGAAAACGTGAATCCCCGATGCACCTTCTCAAGGATGAGTGTCTTGAAACGCGTGAGGAAGTCGGTATCGATACCATCAGGGACGATAAGAGAACCCCCGACTGACACGACGATTCGCTCCCGCGGAGATGCGTTCATAATAGGACAAACCCCATGAGATAATAATTTTGTAAACTAGAGAAAGTTCTCGAACGTATGCGAGAAGTGGAAATCATTGTGGCGACATCGTTTACATATCTCACGGGGCAAGGGTGACGGCTCTGTATATTGTACGCCCATCATCGACGCATGCAACTTGTTTCAATCTGCTTTCGTGTCGGAGGATGCTTGCGCGGATTTCTTGATGAGCCATGACGACGATTGTACCTTCCCGCCAGCGCCGACATTGTAAACGACCTTGATGCCTAGCTCGTCGCAGAGATCGACTTCCGGCACCGGGTCGCCATCGGGCTTGCGATCGCCGCCGTTGGCGAAGATGTGCGGCGTGATGCCTCGCAGCGCGCGGCAGACGCTTCGGTCGGGGTCTCCCGGGGTGTGGTCGGTGACGATGACGCGGTCGACGCCCGCGATCGCCTCGATGATTTCCCGGCGTTCTTCCTCGGGCATGAACGGGGCCCCTTTCTTGTCCGTCAGCCAGTGGTCATTATTGAGTATGACGACAAGCTCGTCCCCGAGCTTCTTCGCCTCCTGGAACATCCGGACATGCCCGATATGGACGGGGTCGAACCCGCCCGAAACCGCCACGATAATAGGCTTTCCCATGGCCCCAGTATAGCAGCTTGACGCTCTCCTCCGCCTCATATACTATAGCTCTACTGTCCCGCGATAGGCGGGATGGGTGTTTCTTTGACATTTTAATACGTGAACCCCGTTAGAGGAAAGACGCCTACAGGCGTCTGGCGCAGCAGCACTCCTCTAACGGGGTGAACGCCCGGCATGGAGATGCCGGGCAAGACCCCTATCGCTCCTAAGAATGGCGATAGGGGTTGGAAGAAAAGAGTGTGAATTCTTTTGTTCCGCCTATTCTTATTGAGAGTTTGATCCTAGCTCAGGATGAATGCTGGCGGCGTGGATAAGTCATGCAAGTCAAGGGGGCCCGCAAGGGCAACCGGCAAACGAGGTAGTAACACGTAGGTACGTCCCCCGAAGTCGGGCATAGCCATCCGAAAGGATGGGTAATTCCCGATAGTCCCGCAAGGGTAAAGGTTTTTCGCTTCGGGAGCGGCCTGCGTAGTATCAGCTAGTTGGTAGGGTAATGGCCTACCAAGGCTACGACGCTTAGGGGAGCTGAGAGGCTGACCCCCACCGATGGAACTGCGACACGGTCCATACTCCTACGGGAGGCTGCAGACGAGAATATTCCGCAATGGACGAAAGTCTGACGGAGCGACGCCGCGTGCTGGATGAAGTGCCTTGGTACGTAAACAGCTTTTATCGGGGACGAAGTTTATTGACGGTACCCGATGAATAAGGGGCTCCTAACTCTGTGCCAGCAGGAGCGGTAATACAGAGGCCCCAAGCATTATCCGGAATCATTGGGCGTAAAGGGTGTCTAGGCGGCCATATTAGTCTCTTGTTAAATCCACGGGCTCAACCTGTGGTCTGCGAGGGAAACGGTATGGCTCGAGGGCGTAAGAGGTGCATGGAACTCATGGTGGAGGGGTGAAATCCGTTGATATCATGGGGAACACCAAAGGCGAAGGCAATGCACTGGTACGTTCCTGACGCTCACACACGAAAGCCAGGGTAGCGAAGGGGATTAGATACCCCCGTAGTCCTGGCCCTCAACGTTGCTCGCTCGCTTTACGGAGTATCGACCCTCTGTGAGGCTAAGCTAACGCGGTAAGCGAGCCGCCTGGGTAGTACGATCGCAAGATTAAAACTCAAAGGAATAGACGGGGACTCGCACAAGTGGTGGATTATGCGGCTTAATTCGTCGATAAACGAAGAACCTTACCAAGGTTAGAAATCCAACTGCACGCCCCCTGAAAGGGGGGAAGCCTTCGAGGGTGTTGGACAGGTGATGCATGGTCGTCGTCAGTTCGTGGTTTGAACTGTTCCCTTCAGTGGGGTAACGAACGCAACCCCCGTTGCCTGTTGCCTATATGGTCAGGCGAGACTGCTCCCTCACGGGAGAGGAAGGTGGGGATGACGCCAGATCAGCATGTCCCTTGATACCTTGGGCTGCACGCATAATACAATGGGTGGTACAACAGGTTGCAATACCGCAAGGTGGAGCCAATCCTTATAAAACCACCCCCAGTACGGATTGAGGTCTGCAACCGACCTCATGAAGCCGGAATCACTAGTAATCCCAGGTCAGCCAAACTGGGGTGAATACGTTCTCGAGTCTTGTACTCATTCAAAAATGTGCCTGGTAGTTATTCGATCCAGTCCGTTTAAATCGGACCCTCCTTCGGGAGCGTAGCAAACGAGCAGTCAGTGATCGCGAGGTCATTGGCGGAGAGTTCTAGTAGCAAAAAGCAGCCCTCCTGTAGAGATACAGAGCGTATGCGCGACCCATTCTGGTGAGTAATGGGGAAGCGCACAGATAAGTAATTCTGAATCGCGTTGGGTGGATGCAAGGAAAGGAATGAATAATGACCCAGGGAGATCTCATAGGGATCGAGATGTTATGAACACCTATGAGAAGTCAGCTGTGTCGTAGTACCATGCGGTAAGTCATACTTATGGCATGGGAAGGACTATACCGACAGTCAGTAACGAATATGTTGTCGGCCTTACGGACGGCGAAGGGTGTTTCTACGTCAATGTAGGAAAGTCTTCGCGCTATCGAGCAGGGTACCGAATCCAACTGCATTTTCATTTGAAAATGCAGGAACGCGATCGGGAATTACTCGAAAAAGTGAAAAACACGATAGGGTGTGGCGGCGTCTACTTCCAAAAGGAGTTGCGTGCTAATCACTGTCAGTGTTATCGCTACACTGTAAGTGCCGAACGAGATATACAAGAGATTGTTATCCCGTTTTTCACAAAATATCCGTTGCAGAGTGCGTCGAAGGGTGCGAGTTTCGAGATATTCCGCAGAATTGCTGTTCTCGTAAAAGAGAAAAGGCATTTGACACCGGAGGGTCTTGAGAAAATACTCAAGCTCAAATCGCGCATGAATCAAAAGACTGTTGGACTCGCGTAGTACGAGAAATTCGTATGCTATGTGGGAACGCAAGAGCGTCTCGGCTTATTGCAATCCGCCCGTCAAGTCAAGGGAGCTGGGGGTACCCGAAGGTCTGCCTTGCGCAGGACTACGGTAAATTCAGTGACAAGGACTAAGTCGTAACAAGGCACGGGTAGCGGAAGCTGTTCGTGGAACATATCCAATTTGGAATCGGTATCGCCCGAAAGGCATACCATGTCGATATATCTCGCAAGAGATATGAGAGATAGCAGTCGTCTCTAAACGCTGCTCGGAAGTCGGATAACGTAACCCGATGGTCGCTTGAGAACCACATATGAGTTCTCAAGCGGGAGCAGAATAGGCGGAACAAAAGAGCACACACATCTTTTCGATACTCAACACGAAACGCCCCTTCCGGGGCGTTTCGTGTTGGAGGTGGAAATAGAAAGGGATTTTTGGTAGTATCAAGAAGTTCCACCAAGCGCGCGTAGCTCAGTTGGTAGAGCACCCGACTGATACTCGGGCGGTCGTAAGTTCGACTCTTACCGCGCGCACCGAGTCAAAATGAAAAAACGTCTTTAGAGAGACGTTTTTTCATTTTCGGCGCGGTACGCCGCCGTACCGCGCACACAAAACAGAATCAAGGTGCCGGCTTTCCTCGTTATACCCATACCCTTACGGGAGAGGGGTTGCATGCGCGTATACTGAGGGCATGAGAGACAAGATAATCTTCGCGGGAGTAGCGGTCATAGCGGTCATCGTCGGCGCGCTCGTCTTCGTGTCGGGGCGGGGGACCGTCTCAAACGGCTCTCCGGCGGCAACCGGATACAGCAATGAGACGGCGACCGCTGTGCCGTTCACGAAGCTCGTGCAGGGCACGACGTCGGCCGTCTCGGATCGCACGAATTATCTCATCACGTCCCCGAGCCAGCTGAGCGAATTGTGGAAGATGATCGATGCGCATGGCACCCCGCCGACAGTCGATTTCGCAACGCATGCCGTCCTTGCGGTCTTCGCCGGCAAGCAGCCGAGCGCTTCGATCGCCGTCGCGAAGATCGAGGACGCGAATGAGCGGCTCGTTTCCATCATCATCGCGAAGCCGGCGAGCGCATGCGCGCCGCAGGCGGTCGCCGATTCCCCTTATGAGCTCGTCGCAGTAGCGACTACTTCGCTCCCGCTTGCGCACCAGGACATCTCGACGACGGCGAGTTGCCCGAACTGAATCCGCGTGCGCGACGCGGGTTGATGGGCTACCATAAGCGGCATGGACCCCGTTAGAGACAAGGCATTGGAAATGTCTGCCGACTCGCCTGCGAGTCGGGTCTCTAACGGGGTGGACGCCGTCGCCTATTTCCGCGGGAAGAAGATAACCGTCATGGGGCTCGGCCTCTTGGGTCGGGGTGTCGGTGATGTGCGTTACTTGGCGCAGTGCGGAGCCGACCTCATCGTCACCGACTTGAAGTCACGCGAAGCACTCGCCGAATCGGTCGCACAACTCGAGTCGTTTCCGGATATCACATTCGTCCTCGGTGAGCACCGGCTCGAGGATTTCAATACTCGAGACATGATCTTGAAGGCGGCTGGCGTGCCGCTCGATTCTCTCTATATCGCGGAAGCGGAGAAAAATAATATACCCGTCCGCATGAGCGCCGACCTCTTCGCGGAGCTCTCGGGCGTGCCGGTCGTCGGGGTCACCGGCACGCGCGGCAAGTCGACGGTGACGCATGTGGTGCATGCCATCCTCGAAGAAGCAGGGAAGAAAGTGCTCCTTGGCGGGAATGTGCGCGGCGTCTCGACGCTCGCTCTTCTTGACGAGGTCACACCCGAGCATATCGCCGTGCTTGAGCTTGATTCATGGCAGCTGCAGGGTTTCGGCGAAGCGCGGCTCTCCCCGCATATCGCTGTCTTCACGACGCTCTACCCAGACCATGCGAACTACTACAAAGGGAACGAAGAAGTGTATCTCGCCGACAAGGCAAATATCTTTTTGTATCAGACAGAAGAGGACACGCTGGTACTCGGCAAGCAGTGCGCCCCGACCATTATCGAGAAATATGGCGAGATGATCGAATCGAAGACGATTGTCGTCGATGAGTCGAAGTTGCCAGACACCTGGACGCTCCGCATCCCTGGTGTGCATAACCGTTACGATGCTGCGCTCGCGCTCGCTGCCGCTCGCGCTCTCGGCATCCCGGACGAAACGAGCCGCGCGGCGCTCCAGTCGTTTGCAGGCGTGCCGGGCCGTCTCGAGCTCATCCGCGAAGTGAACGGCGTGAAGGTCTACAACGATACGACGGCGACGACGCCCGAGGCGACCTTGGCCGCGCTGCATGCCCTCACACCTCACACCTCATCCCTCGAACCTCGCATCATCCTCATCATGGGCGGCGCCGACAAGGACCTCGATATGAATACGCTGCTGTACGAGATACCGAACCACGCAAAGCGCGTCATCCTCCTCGCCGGGACAGGCACGAATCGCGTCCTGGAATTCCTGCCTGGCGCGTCGGTCTTCGACGATCTCGCGAAGGCGGTGCGGGAGGCGTCCGCTTCTGCTGTCCCGGGCGACATCATCCTTTTCTCCCCGGCCTTCGCCTCCTTCGGCATGTTCAAGAACGAGTACGACCGCGGCGACCAATTTAACGCGCTCGTGAAGGAGCTTTCTTAATGATCGGCGTCTTCGATTCGGGGTCGGGCGGGCTGACGGTGCTGAAAGAGATCCGCGAGCGGATGCCGTCGGCGGACATTTTGTATTTCGGCGATATCAAGAACGCGCCGTACGGCTCGAAGTCGCATGCGGAGCTCGGGTCGCTCACCGCGTGCGCCATCGGGCTTCTTCAGGGACGTGGCGCGACGAGCATCGTGAGCGCCTGCAACAGCGTCTCGGCATCGCTTGCTATATCGCTCTTCGACGCGCTCTCGCTCGCGCCGGAGCATCTCATCGAGATGGTCGGGCCGACCGTGAGCTCGTTCAAGGACTCTCCCGCGCGGCTCTTGCTCGCCGCGACGCCAGCCACGATCGGCTCTGAGATCTATCAGAATGCCTTCCGCATGATAGGGAAGGAGATAGGGACGCTCGCCATCCCCGACCTCGCCTCGGCGATCGAGTTCGGGAGCTCGGAAGAAGAGATCGAGGGCACCATCCGCGATGCGTTCGCCGGCGTGCGGATGGATGATTTCGACGCGGTCGTCCTCGCCTGCACGCATTACCCGCTCGTCGCGCGCCTCTTCGCTCGGGTGCTCGGACCGGTCTCGCTCCATGACCCGGCACTCGCGGTCGCTGAGCGCGTGAAGCGCCAGCTATGGCCGCGCGAGGTCGGCGAGGGTACGATCCGCTTCATCATCAGTAAAGATTCGCAGCATTTCCGCGACCGCGTCGCTCTGCTCGGCCTCGCGAGCGAGCCTTCGATCGAAGTGCTAAGCGCATGACGCGCTTCCTCCCTGCGCTTGCCTCGGACAAATGCATGCAGACATGCTTTGTCACTCGGCTCGCTTGGAGCAGTAAGCTCGCAGAGCCGAGCTTCCTCCCGGTACTTGCCTCGGACAAATGCATGCAGACATGCTTTGTCACTCGGCTCGCTTGGTAGTAGATTAGACGATATATGACGGAAGCGAAGAAGATACATTTCATCGGGATTGGCGGGATTGGCATGTCTGCGCTCGCGCAGATGTTCGCGCATGACGGCGCCCGCGTGAGCGGCTCGGACCGCGAGGCGAGCCCGGTAACGGAGCTTCTCGAAGCCAAGGGCATCATGGTCGCTATCGGGCAGAAGGCGGAGAATGTACCGGCTGATACCGAGCGGGTCGTGTACAGCGACGCCGTGCCGGAAGACAATCCGGAGCGCGCGAGGGCGGCAGAGCTCGGCATACCGCAGCTCTCCTACTTCGAGATGCTCGGGGAGGTGTCAGCAGAGAAGAAGACGATCGCGGTCGCCGGGACGCACGGCAAGACGACCACGACCGGCCTGCTCGGGAAGATACTCGTCGATGCGGACGCGTCGCCGACGGTCGTCGTCGGGAGCATCGTGAAAGATTTCGGCTCGAATTATCTCGCTGGGGGGTCGATGTCGGACATATCATGTCCGACATCAGATGTCGGACATGATATGTCCGACATGCTGTTCGTCGTCGAGGCGTGCGAGTATCGCGACCACTTGCTCGAGCTCTCACCAGAAGTGCTCGTCATCACGAACTTGGAGTGGGATCATACCGACTATTTCCCGTCGCTCGAAGCGCTCCAGGAGACCTTCCGTAAGGCGATTGCGCGCGTGCCGGCGGAGGGGGCAATCGTGACCGACCCGAGCGATCCGAATATCGCGCCCTTGCTCGCGGGTGCGAAGGCGCGCGTCGTCGATTACACGAAAGAGCCGGCCTATGACCTCCGTCTGCCGGGCGAGTTCAACCAGATGAATGCCCGCGCGGCCGCTGCGGCCGCGCGCATAGTGCTTCCAGAAATATCTGACGCTACGATATATCGTAGCGTCGCGGCGTTTCAGGGCACGTGGCGCCGATTCGAATACAAAGGGAAGACGGCCAACGGCGCCGATGTCTACGACGACTACGCGCATCACCCGACGGCGGTCCGTGAGACGCTCAAAGCGCTTCGTGCGAAGACGAAAGGGAAGATCTATGTCGCCTTCCATCCGCATCTCTACAGCCGCACGCGCGATCTGCTCGACGAGTTCGCGACGGCCTTCGCTGACGCCGACACGGTCTTCATCGCGCCCATCTATGCCGCGCGCGAAGAGGATGACGGCACGATCTCGAGCGAGCTTTTGGCCGAGCGTATCCGCGCGACGGGCGCCCGCGCGACGGCACTCCCGTCGTTCGAGGCTATCGAGCAGGCGCTCGCTGCGGCTGGCCCGGGCGACGTCATCATGACGATGGGCGCCGGTGATATCTACAAAGTCGCCGATGCTCTGGCCGTTCGGGAGCGATAAAAAAACGGCCCTTGTGGGGCCGTCTGAGGGTGATGCTGAGGGCATCACTGATCGGGACTTGCACCCGACCGCTCTTCTTATTCGTTTCAGTCGTTCGCTCATGATTCACGCTTCACGATGATCAGGTTT
>DATKTL010000013.1:0-14315 GCA_035531095.1 Minisyncoccota bacterium
CAGAATCTCACTATCTGTGACGGTCGGAAAAGATAGTGAGATTATTTTGCGAAGCCGGAGCTTGCGGCAGGCGCTTTGAAACCACCTGAATAAGTGGTTTAATTCCGTTCAGACAATCTGTTGGGGAGAGAGTCATGGACGCCGTACTTGAGAAAGTCGCGTATGAGGTTCTGAACGAAGCCGGACAGCTTGAAGTGAGCGAATTGGTCCGAGAGGGCGAGGTCGAGTTCGCGAAACTCTATCTCCTCTTCGGTATCGATAGCTGTTATGACCGCGATCTCCTGTCGTTCGACGAGGCGGCTGAGCTCTACAAGCTGCTCGCGGTGCCGCCTCATATCGCTGCCGAGTTCCGGCAGGAGAATTATCTCGAATGAATAAAGAACACGCTTGAGCCGCTCTCCGGAGCGGCTCGCTCATTTTTATTGCACGCAGGCGATTTGGGAGTATTATCCAGGTTGGCTTTGTAACTTCTCAAAGGGGAATATCGCATGGATGCAATCGAAAAGTTGGGGAATCTGACGTATGCAATCGAGCATAACCGGAACTGTCCGTCGAAGTTCCTGGTGCGAATCGTGACGGTCAGTACGGGCGGTCTCGACATGTTGCCTACACGCGAGACGGGGGATACGTTCGCCTACGGCGCGACGCTCGACGAGGCGGTCGACCGCGTTCTCGGCGCGCTCAGCGTCCAGACGGGAAGGTTGCGGCAGGCATACTCGACCGTCTGAGTGCGGGTAAGGTTGGAATAGCGCGGGCTGCTCTTCGGGGCAGCTCTTTCTTTTTGTCTGTTGATTGCGCCGACCCTTCGGGTCGGCGCGTGGTATTTTATACGCATGAGTGTCTCGTTCAGCTCCCCGAGAGAGAATGTCCTGCAGGTCGGCTTGCGCGACGGCATGAAGGTCGGCGACTTCGGCGCGGGCTCGGGCCACTACTCGCGCGCCGCGGCCGCCATCGTCGGGCACAGCGGGAAGGTCTATGCGATCGACGTGCAGGAAGACATCCTCAAGCACCTGAAGCTCAATACGCACGAGCGCCACGCGCGCATCATCGAGACGATCTGGGGCGACATCGAGAAGCCGGGCGGCACGCATCTGCGCGACGCCTCGCTCGATGCGGTCCTGCTCGCGAACGTGCTCTTTCAAGTGGAGAACCGATTCGCGCTCCTCGCCGAGATCAAGCGTGTCTTGAAGAGCGGCGGCAAGCTTATGGTGGTCGACTGGGCGGGCAGCTACGGCGGCATGGGTCCTGCGTCGGAGAAGGTCGTGACCGAGCATGAGGCCGAAGCATTCTTCATCAACGGCGGCTTCCACAAAGCGAAGTCCTTCCGCGCCGGTCCGCATCACTATGGTATTTTATTCACCTCGCCTCAGTGATATATGAAAATCTCTCTCTTCCAGGGCATACTGTTCGGCGTCTTCGGTCTCGCGGCGCTTATCGGCGTCTTCGTCTTCGCGACGCATACCGGTACGAACACGGGCGGCACCGCCTCGACGATAGGCACGGTCGTGGTCTGGGGTACCTTGCCCAAGGCGGACATGCAGACCGCGCTTACGGCCATCACCCAGGCCGACCCGACCATGAAGGGCGTCTCCTACGTGCAGAAGGACGAGAGCACGCTCCCGACCGAACTCGCCTCGGCGATAGCGACCGGAGCCGCTCCCGACCTCGTCCTTGCCTCACAGGAAGATCTCTCATCGCTCTCGAAGCTCATCACGCCGGTACCGACCTCGACGCTCTCTGCGTCGGCATTCGATGCGGCCTTCGTCGGAGAGGGGAGACTCTTCGCGACGCCTGACGGTTCCGGCTACTATGGCGTCCCGTTCCTCGTCGACCCGCTCGTGCTCTTCAGCAATCACGCCATCCTCGCCTCTGACGGCATCGCGAAGCCGCCCGCTACCTGGGAGGCGCTCACCGGCCTCGTGCCGAATGTCGCGCTCCTCACCCCCACCAAGCAGATCACGCGCGGTCTCATCGCGCTCGGCACCTATAGCAATATCCATGCCGCTCGCGGGATACTCTCCGCGCTCCTTCTCCAGACCGGCGTTCCCATCTCATCGTACGCGAACGGCGCTCTCGTCGCGGATCTGAGCGGCACGGCGACGAGCGGCCAGGCGCCCGGCACGGCGGTGCTCAATTTCTACACGCAGTTCGCCGACCCGTCGAAGGTGTCCTACACCTGGAACTCGTCCCTGCCGGATTCGCAGCAGGCATTCCTCGCCGGCGACCTCGCGCTCTATATAGGGTACGCATCCGAGGCGCGGTTCCTCACCGCAGCGAATCCGAATCTCGATTTCAACGTCTCTCCCTTGCCGCAGCCGGCGACGGCGACCCTGAAGAGCACGTACGGCCTCGTCTACGCTTTCATGATCCCGCGCGGAGCCAAGAATATGAGCGGCGCATATCAGGCGGCCGTGCTGCTCTCCGGATCGGCGGCCCAGAACGTCGCTGCACCGGCGCTCGGGCTTGCGCCCGCGGCGCTCACGCCGCTTACGACGGCGCCGGCTGACCCGGTCGCTGCCGTCGCCTATGCTGAAGCGCTCTACGCTGCGGGATGGTTGTCCCCAGCGCCTGCCGACACGGACACAGTCTTCTCGAGTATGATTACGAGTGTGATAAGCGGCCGCCTGACACCCGATAATGCTCTTACGTCCGGCGAGAACTCGTTAACGTCGCTTCTGCAGAAATAATATGCGCTCTCTCATCCTCGCGACTCTCGTCTTCTTCTCACTCGCGCCGGCTGCGTTCGCCGCCACACTCACACCCAATGGCGGGTATTGCTTCAGTTCCACCGATTGCGCATCGGGATTCTGCCAGGGAGACCCGACCGGCGGCGGGACATGTCAGCCGCAGCCGGCGGCGAGCGCGAATCCATCTCAAGGCGGTAATCCGACCATCTCGAATCCCTCTCAAGGCGGCAATCCTTCCGCTCAGAACGTCACTCTCATCAATCCGCTCAAGTCGGGAATCAGTCTCAACTCCTTCCTCGGCAACATCATGGATTTCGTGGTCAACATCGGGACCATCGTCGTCATCCTGATGCTCGTCTTCGTCGGGTACAAGTTCGTCGCCGCGCAGGGCAGCGACTCGAAGATTACCGAAGCCCGGACGATGCTCTTGTGGACCGTCATCGGCGCTCTCGTCCTTCTCGGCGCGAAGGCGATCTCTCTCGGCATCCTATCGACCGTGCAAGCGCTCGGCGGCTAGTATGACGTTCGCCCAATTCGTCGGCACCAGTTCGAGCGGCCTCATCGGCGTCCTCAATACGGTCGTCGTGCCGATCATCTTCACGCTCGCCTTCGCCGCATTCATCTGGGGCATTGTGAATTATTTCTTCCTGCACGGCGGCGAAGAGACGAAGCGCGAAGAAGGGAAGGAATTCATCCTCTGGAGCATCATCGGTATCGTGGTGCTCTTCTCGGTGTGGGGCTTCGTGAACCTGCTGTTATCCACGCTCGGCATCGCGCCCAGCGCCTAGTTTCGGTATATACTTACGGTTATGAATATTTCTTTCGGCGTATCAGCGGGGGGCGCAGGCGGGTGCATCACTGGTATCTGCGGCGTCGCGAATACCATCCTGTACCTCATCAACAGCGTCTTCGTGCCGCTCATCTTCGCGCTCGCCTTCATCGTCTTCCTCTATGGGGTGGCCAAGACGTATATCTTCTCGCACGGTGAAGCAGCCGAAGTGTCCGAGGGGCACAAGCTCATCCTCTGGGGTCTCATCGGTTTCGTCGTGATGATATCGCTCTGGGGCATGGTGAACGTCGTCGCGAACACCTTCAACCTGACGGGTATCAATGCGCCGACACCGCCGGTGTCGTATCCCTACTAACGGCATGAAAAAGATCTCTCGCGTCATCGTACCGCTCGCGCTCATGGCGCTGCCGTCTCTTGCAGCCGCGCAGAGTGCCGGAGGGATCAATCTCTCGCTCGTGCAGAGATACGCCGCGAGCGTCATCAATCTCATCAACGGCGTCTTCGTACCGGTGCTCTTCGCGCTCGCCTTCCTCATGTTCATCTGGGGCGTGTACAAGTACTTCATCCTCGGCGCGACCGAAGAGTCCGCGAAAGGCGAGGGGCGTCAGTTCGTGCTCTGGGGCGTCATCGGTTTCGTCGTTATCCTGTCGGTCTGGGGGATCGTCAACATCTTCATAGGCACGCTCGGCCTCACCTCGAACAATGTCCCGGCATTCCCGACGCTCGGCGGTTCGCCTACTGCCGGCACGTCTTCCTCGGGTTCCGCGTTGTCGAATTGCCTCAGTACCTGTTCAGGCACCTGCTCTCAAGACAACCTCACCGGCACGGTGACCTGTACCCCCAAGTAGCGTCGCCTTGAGCGCTTTATCCACATGTCGTGCGCAAGTCCATTGACCCGCACCGCCCACAAGCTACAATTACCCCATTAACCGTTCACTTACCTTATGAAAAAAGCCCTTGCCCTTACTATCGCCGCTTTCGCGATTCCGCTCGTCTCCTCTGCCGCGATCAGCAACATCTCAGACGTCGGCACGTTCATCATCAATACCATCAATAACATCTTCGTCCCGGTGCTCTTCGCGATCGCCTTCATCGTATTCATCTGGGGCGCATTCGACACGTTCATCCTCGGCGCGCAGTCTGAGGATACGAAAGAGCACGGCAAGAACCTCATGCTCTGGGGCCTTATCGGTTTCTTCGTCATGGTCTCGGTATGGGGTCTCGTGAACATCCTCACCGGCACGGTCAGTTTCGGTAACCCGTCGCAGGCGAACCTCCCGGCGGCAAAGACGGTCGGCCAGTAAATGCTCGACGTTCTCAACAAGTTCCTCGGCAAGGTCATCGTACAGATAATCAATCCGATTATCCTGCTCTTAGCGGCGAGCGCGTTCGTCCTATTCCTCTGGGGCGTGTTCGAGTTCATCGCGCATGCGGGGGACGCGGCGAAGCGGAAGGAAGGCAAGGACGCCATCCTCTGGGGTCTCGTCGGGCTCGTCATCATCTTCGGCGCATACGGCATCATCAATCTCGCGCTCGGGACATTCAACCTCCCGCCGATTCAGAAAATCTCGCCCTGACGCCGCGAAACGGCAGAAAAGAGAAAACCGCCCGGATGAACCGGGCGGCTTCGTTTAGCACTCGTGTTGCTGTTCACCGATGAACCAGTACCGCGGAGGACGGACTCCTTTCTCCGGGGTGAACCGAAAGGTATCAAACACGCGCGTGCCGCACGCACCAGATAGGACTTCCTCTCGGGTGCATCGGTATTCTTCCTCGGGACCTCCCTGGTAGGAGATTCTCTCCCCTAGGCGGGTTATATTTTCCCAGAAAGAATTGTCGAAACACACGTTTTTCCCGCGGGGCACGAATGCCTTCTCGGTAGACCCGTCCGGTTTCTCGTGCGGCGTACAAGGTGCGTACACCGTGCAGTCTATCGACGCCTGCGCGGCCGGTTTGCCCGCCTTCTGTACGGATGCCGCCTTCTCGAACTCGTGTTGCTGCATGAGGTACGTCGAGGCGAGGAGGAGTACGACTGCCGTTGCGCCGCGGATGAATTTGCGGGCAGCGGAACGGAACTTCCGAGACTTGTCCGTACCGGTCCTTTCGGCGGAGTCTTTCGCTGCAGAGAAGCTTCTCATGATTTCGTCCCTCCTTCCACGAGTACGGCAGCAGCGCCGCCTTCGATGACCGACACGTTCATCGTGGCCTCCTTCGACATGGTCATGGCGCGGTCAAGGGACTTGTTGAAGTCTTCCTGCGAGATTTCCTTGGAGGCCATCTTCGCGTTCAGTTCTTCGACGGTTATCCCATAGAGTTCCGCGACGATCCTGCGATCCGTCCGTGCTTCGTCGATTGCGTCGAGAGCATTCTGAACCCCTTCTGCAAGCGTGACAGCGCTGACGACGATGCTTACGGTTACGAATCCATAGCGCCTCTCGAGATTTCCCGGCTTCCACCGGTTTACCTCCGTGCTCATGAATTCAGATGCAAGAGCGCCGTTGAGCGTCTCCACATTGGTTCGTGCCCACTCTGCGGAACGAGTAGCGCACTTGCTGGTGAGGAAGCTTTGGATGAACCCGACAAGCCCGCCCTCGATCGTCGACTCGTCGATGCCGATGGCGAGCGAGACGCTGTGGAGACTGATCGCATACTCGTATTCCGTGTGGATCATGATTCGAGAAGTCGCAGTCGCGATGCTGGTCACGAAGCTGCGAGTCATGACATCCAACGGATAGTTGCCGATCTTGCTGCGCTCCTCCCACCAGTGCGATGGGTGAAGCCCGGGGCCATAGGTGACCATCTTCCCGTTGAACATGCTTTGGGTCACATATGCAGTCCACTCCTGATTGTTGATCAAGAAGCGGTCCGGGATGATGATTGACGCGATGTAGCCGCCGACTCCGAATCCCACGAGACTTCCGATGAAGGGGTATCCGATGAGCGATCCCCAGTACCAGAGTATCCCGGTGGGACCCGCATACATGATGATCGTGCATGCGATGAGCGACAGCCAGCGACTGAAACGGTCTCGATTTACCTGGCTGTCATCGGGTTTCCGCAGATCGATGCGGTACCCCACGTTGGCGATTGTTGCCATGATTGTTCCTTTCCGCGGAAACCGCGTTGATTGATTGTTGTTGATTGGTGCAATGAAAAGAGCGTATTGCTAATTACCAGCATACAGGAAAATCCTAGAAAGTCAAGCACCGCTCCTTGGTCTTCGAGACTTCGTTTGTTGTGCTGGGGAGAGGACTCGAACCTCCATGCCTTGCGGCGCGAGCTCCTAAGGCTCGTGCGTCTACCAATTTCGCCACCCCAGCGGATCGCGTACGAAGGAACTATAACAGGGTTCGAACCAAGTTGTGCACCTACCAGGGCTCGAACCTGGGACCGTCTCCTTAAGAGGGAGCTGCTCTACCAACTGAGCTATAGGTGCGTACTCAGAACTTTACACGATGGGCGCCTACTCTTCAATAGTCTCGATTGTGCCGGGAGTGAGACTCGAACTCACACGAAGGTTTTTAGGCCCTCTCAGGATTTTAAGTCCTGTGCGTCTACCATTCCGCCATCCCGGCGCTATTTCTTATTTTACCTTGTTGAGGCCCGAGCGGGAATTGGTCACGAATAATTCGCTCGCCGTCGCTCACGAATTTTCTCGACCCCGCCTCGCGGTTTTACTTGCTAGCAAAACATCGCTGCGGCTTTCAATTTCCGTCGAATAATACTCTGTATTCTTCTGAGGCCCGAGCGGGAATTGGTCACGAATAATTCTCTCGTCGTCACTCGAGAATTTCCGCTACCCCGCCTCGTGGTTCGGTCTGCTGGCCGAACATCACTGCGGCTTTCAATTCCCGCCGCCTGACGCTCCGCGTCAGTCTTGAGGCCAGGGCGGGAATTGAACCCGCGCATGTCGCTTTTGCAGAGCGATGTGTTACCACTTCACCACCTGGCCGTCTCCTGATGATACTAGCTTTCCGGGAGTTCGGTAAGTGGCGCGCCGGTCGCTTCGCGATTGTCGAGCAGGAAGTCGACGCGCGGTAAGGGGCGCAGGCGCGCGTGCGACTTCAGGTGATCCGAGAAGGCTTCGCGATGCCGCTCAAGGAAGGCGAGTGCCGCGGGCGCCTTGTCCTCGGGAAAGATGCTCACGAAGACGAGGACGCGATCGCCGTGTGCGGCGGACTCCGCGCGTATGACCGTGATGAGCGAGCCGCCCCCGGCTTCGCGCGCGATGAATTGCGCGGCTTCGCGCGCGATAATCTCGGTCATGCGCCCCTTCCTGTCGGCGGGACCGGTCATGCGTGCGTGGCGGCGAATGCGACGATCTCATCGCCATAGGCCGCGCTCTCTCGCGCCTCGATCTCGATGCCGAAGTCGCCCTCGACCTTGATCTCCTTCGCGTCGATGCGTGCCTGCTGGAGGTTGGCGATGCTGCCGCGCGCGAGCTCCTCCTCGCCGCGCATGAGCTTCACACGGTCGCCGAGCGTGAGGGTGCCGGAGAGGTAGCGCGCGCCGAGCACCTGCTTCTTCGCGCTCGAAGAGAAGGCTTTGAGCACTTTCGCTCGACCGAGCTCCTTCTCGCCGGAGACGGCAGGCGCGCGTTCGGCAAGGAGCTTCGCCGCCTGCTCGGCGAGCTCGTAGATGATGGAGAAGGAGAGGATGGCGACGTGGTCGCGCTCTGCGAGGTCGCGCGCGACGGCATCCGTCCCGGTATTGAAAGCGATGATGGTGCCGCCGGAGGCGTGGGCGGTCTTCACATCATTTTCTGAGACGTTGCCCACGCCGGAGGCGATGATGCGGATGGCGGCGCGCTCATGAGTGATCTTCGCCAGTTCGTAAGCGATTGCATCGATCGATCCGGCGACATCAGTCTTCACGATGAGCGGGAGGATGGCGATGCCCTCGACGGTCTCTTCGCGCTCCGGTACGGTTGCGGTCAAGCTCGCGTTCTTCGACGCTTCGGTCTCGGCCTCCTTCTTATTTTTCGCGATACTGAAGAGCGAGCCGGCCGCAGGCAGCTTGCTGAAGCCGCTGATGCGCGCCGGCTCGGACGGCCCGGCTTGCTCCACGCGCGCGCCGCGGAAATCTTCGATGAAGCGTATTGGGGCATAGGCGTCGCCTGCGACGACGAAGCCGTCCTTCATGAGCGTGCCGTCCTTCACGATGAGCGTCGCCGATGCGCCGCGCTTGGGGTCCTGGGTCGACTCGAGGACGAAGCCGGTTGCGCTCGCCTCAGGGTCGGCGGCGAGCTCGCTGATGTCGGCAGCGAGGAGGACGAGGTCGAGGAGCTCGGGCACGCCCTCGCCGGTCTTCGACGACACGAGCGCATATGCGACGTCGCCACCCATGCCTTCGATGTAGATGCCATGCTCGACGAGCGACATCTTCGCGCGCTCGACGTCGGCATTGTTCTTGTCGATCTTCGTGATAGCGACGATGAACGGGATGCCGGCCTCCTTGATGGCGGCAAGCGCATCGAGCGTCTGCGGCATCACGCCTTCATCGGCGGCGACGACGAGGATCGCGATGTCAGCCGCCGCCGCGCCGCGTGTGCGGAGCGCCTTGAATGCTTCGTGCCCGGGCGTGTCGAGGAAGGTGACCGGACGGCCTCCGTGGAGCGCGATGTATGCGGCGACGTGCTGCGTGATCCCGCCTGCTTCGCCCGCGACGACGCTCGCCTTCCGGATGTAGTCCAGGAGCGACGACTTGCCGTGATCTATGTGGCCCATCACCGCGATGACGGGCGGCCTCGGGGTGCGCGCCATAATGGCTCTATTTCATCACGAAAATGGCTTAATTGCAATTGCGTAAGGAGGAGCATGAGTTTACGAAAGAAGATTCGTGTAGAATGAGAGCATGTTTGGGAAGCGGAGAACGTATCTCGATTACGCTGCCGGTGCCGCCGGCAATCCCTCGTCGCCGCACGAGGAGGGGAGGCGGGCGAAGCGGATACTCGAAGATGCGCGGACGACCATCGCGCGACTCGTCGAAGTGCAGGCCGACGACGTCATCTTCACGAGCGGTGCGACTGAAGGGAATGCACTCGCCATCCTCGGGTACGTGCGTGCGCGCCGCGCGCTCGCGGGCCTCGCGACGCCAGGGAGAAATAACATGCACGCACTGTATCTGCCGAGCGCGCACGCCTCGATCGTCGAGAATATGAGGCTGCTCGCCGAGGAAGGCGTCACGGTCGAGCCGCTTCCGATGCGAGACTATCGCGTCGACACCGAGGCGCTTGCGGGTATAGTCCGCCCGGAGACCGTTCTCGTCTCGATGGAGGCGGTCTGCGGCGAGACGGGCGTCGTATGGAATACGCGCGAGGTCGCCGATACTTTGCGGAAGGCGCGCGGCGGCGGAGCCGCCGCGCCTATCCTGCTCCACGTCGATGCGAGCCAGGCGCCTCTGACCGAGAAGATCACGCGTGATCATTTCGGCGCGGACCTGCTCGTCTTCGACGCTTCGAAAGTCGGCCCGCTGCACGGGTGCGGCGCGCTCATCGCGCACCGGACGATACCGCTCGCTCCGCTCTACCGGGGCGGCGGGCAGGAGCGCGGCGTGCGTCCGGGCACTGAGGTTCCGGAGCTTGCGGGGAAGTTCGCGGCGGCGCTCCGCGCCGCCGCGGAGGACAGGGAGGCATTCCGTGCGGCCGCCGAGCGCCATCGGGCCGACCTCGTCAGTCGCATCAAGAGCGCCCTCCCGGACGTATCCATACAGGAGGGTCGCGTCCAGGCGCCGAACGTCCTCAACCTATCGCTCCCCGGGCGCGACACGGATTATCTCGTCGCCCTGCTTGACGAGGCAGGGTTCGCCGTGTCGACGCGGAGCGCCTGCGAGACCGATTCGGAGGAAGGCTCGCGCGCGGTTTTCGCGCTCACCGGCGACCGGGAAAGAGCGCTCGCGACCCTGCGGATCTCGTGGAATCCGCGTACTCGCGGACGCGATCTGGCCCGATTCGCGGCCGCGCTCCGCACAGCGGTAGCCTTCGTTGACAGCAATACGCAGAGGTAGCATTATACATATATATGGATATCGAAGAACTCTCCAAATCGCAGCTCATACTGCTCACGATTCTCGTGAACTTCGTGACCTCGGTCGCGACCGGCATCCTGACGGTCTCGCTTCTCGACCATGCGCCGGCATTCGTGACGCAGACGGTCAATCGTGTCGTCGAGCACACCATCGAGACGGTCGCCGCCGCTGCGCCGGCGGTTACGGTCCAGGCGCCTGCGCCGTCGAACCAGGATCTCGTCACGGCGGCCATCGGCGCAGACGCGGCGCGCGCGATCGCCCTCTACGCGGCAGACACCGGCACCTCGACGCCGGCGATCGGCATCGGCACCTACCTTCCCAAGTCGCGCGCCGTCGTGACTGCTGCGCAGGACAGCTTGCCGAAGGAAGTGCTCGTCGAGTTCACGGACGGCGCATACGTCCCCGCGTCGCTGGCGCACCAAGGCAAGGGCCTCATGATCTACGGCTTCGCCGATGATGCGGTTCTCCCGAAGATGGCGTCGCCGTCCCTGATCGCGACCGGCGCTCTGAAGCTCGGCGAGACCGCGCTCGCTCTCGGTGCCGACGGTTCGGCATCGACCGGCATCGTCGCGCGAGTGAGCCAGAACGGCGTCCACACGACCTTGCCGGACATCGGCACAGGAAGCGCCGTCGTCGATCTTTCCGGGAACCTCATCGGTATCAGCGCCGGCGCCGCGCCGGGTCTCCTCATCGGTACGGATGCGCTCACGGCACTCCTTACCGCCACCTCGACGCCCGCAGCCGCCACCTCGACCGCAGCGTCGAAGTAATCTTCTCCTATGCCTCCCTTTAATAATTTCACCACCAAAGCCAAAGAAGCCGTGCGCCGCGCGCATGAGCTCGCGATAGAGCGCGGACAGAACCACGTCTCGCCGCTCCACCTGCTTGCCGCGCTCGTGCTGCAGGAGGAGTCGCTGGTCTTCTCGATACTCGATCGGATGGAAGTAGACACCATCATGCTCGCGGACGCGGTGCTCGAGCATCTCGAAGCGCCGGAGACCGCCTCGGTCCTCTCGCCGTCGTACCAGATCTACCTCACCGAGGATCTCGCGAAGGCTTTTGAGACCGCAGGGAAGATCGCTGCGCGCATGAACGACGCCTTCGTCGGTACCGAGCACCTCTTCCTCGCAGTCGTCGAACACCCGGGCCCTGCTGCCGACCTCCTCGCACGCTTCTCGATCAACCGCGACGCGACGATGGCCGTCCTGAAAGAGCTCAAGAGCTCGAAGGACGCTGGCGAGACGGAGCCGCGCCGCTTCCGCGCGCTTGCCAAGTATGCGCGCAATCTCACGAAGCTCGCCGCCGAGAACAAGCTCGATCCGGTCATCGGCCGCGACCAGGAGATCAATCGCGTCATCCAGATCCTCGCGCGCCGCACCAAGAACAATCCGGTTCTCATCGGCGAGGCCGGCGTGGGCAAGACGGCGATAGCCGAAGGCCTTGCGGCACGCATGGCGCAGAACGATGTCCCGGAATCCCTCAAGGGCAAGGAGCTCCTCTCGCTCGACCTCGGGCTCATGATCGCCGGTACCAAGTACCGCGGCGAGTTCGAAGAGCGCATGAAGAATGTCATGAAGGAAGTCGAGCGCGCAGAAGGGAAAGTCATCCTCTTCATCGACGAGCTCCACACGCTCGTGGGCGCCGGCGGCGCCGAGGGCTCGCTCGACGCTTCGAACATGCTCAAGCCCGCGCTCTCCCGCGGCGAGATCCGTATCATCGGCGCGACGACGCTCAAGGAATATCAGAAATACATCGAGAAGGACGCCGCGCTCACGCGCCGCTTCCAGTCGGTCTTCGTGTCGGAGCCGACGGTCGAGGACGGCATCGCCATCCTTCGCGGCCTCCGCGACAAGTACGAGCTCTTCCACGGCGTGCGCATCACCGACGGCGCTATCGTCGCGGCCGTCGAGCTCTCGAGCCGTTACATCAGCGACCGTTTCCTGCCCGATAAGGCTATCGACCTCATCGACGAGGCTGCGTCCGGGCTCCGTATCGCGCTCGAGAATAAGCCGCCGCTGCTCGAAGAGACTGATCGCAAGATCCGCCGGCTCGAGATCGAGCGTCAGGCGCTCCAGAAGGATCTCGAAGGCGAGCATGCCAAGGAGATCAAAGAGCGTATCAAGACCATCGACACCGAGGTCGCCGACCTGCGCGAGAAGACCGCAGAGCTGGAGCTCAAGTGGAAGAATGAGAAGGAGGTGCTGACCGGCATCCGTGCCGCGAAGACCGAGCTCGAAGCGCTCAAGATACAGGCGGACAATGCCGAGGCAGCCGCCGATCTCGGCACGGTCGCGGAGATACGCTATGGCAAGATCCCGCACATCCAGAAAGATCTCGAGATGAAACTGAAGCGCCTGAAGACGCTGCAGAAATCGCGTCGTGTGCTGAACGAGGAGGTCGCCGAGCAGGACATCGCTGCCGTGGTCTCCCGGTGGACGGGCATCCCGGTCGCGCGCATGCTTGAGGAGGAGGCGGCGAAGCTCACGCGCATGGAAGACGCGCTCAAGGGGAGCGTCATCGGCCAGGACGTCGCGGTGAAGAAGGTGGCCGACGCGGTGAAGCGTTCGCGCGTAGGCATCAGCGACCCGAACCGCCCGATCGGCTCCTTCCTCTTCTTGGGGCCGACCGGCGTCGGCAAGACCGAGCTCAGCAAGAAGCTCGCAGAGTTCATGTTCAACGACCCCGACGCGCTCGTCCGGGTGGACATGAGCGAGTTCATGGAGAAGCATTCGGTGGCGAAGCTCATCGGCGCACCGCCGGGCTACGTCGGCTACGAAGAGTCGGGCACGCTCACCGAGCGCATCCGCCATCGCCCGTATGCGGTCGTGCTCTTCGACGAGGTCGAGAAGGCTCACCCAGAAGTGTTCAACATCTTGCTCCAGGTGCTCGACTCCGGCCATCTCACCGACGGCAAGGGCCGCAAGGTCAATTTCAAGAATACGATCATCGTGCTCACGAGCAACATCGGCGGCGAGTTCATCGATAAGCTCGCGCATCTCGGATTCGGCACCGCCGACGCGACTGATGCGACCCGCTACGAGGAGACGAAGGAGAGGGTGATGGATTCGCTCAAAGAACATTTCCGTCCCGAGTTCCTCAACCGTCTCGATGACATCATCATCTTCGATCCGCTCGCGAAGGAGGCGCTCGCCCGCATCGTCGACAACCAGGTCGAGGAGGTGGTGAAGCGTCTGGCTCAGAAGCGTATCGCGCTCGTGCTCGCGCCTGAGATGCACGGCTGGCTCGCCGAGAAGGGCTACAACCCCGAGTACGGCGCGCGCCCCTTGCGCCGCACGATACAGGACACGATACTCACCCCGCTCGCCTCGCTCATGGTTGATCAAGGATTGCTCGAGGGCGGCACCGTGACCGTCTCGCTCAAGAACGGTCAACCGCATTTCGCCGTGGTGAAGAAGGCCGTCCGCACGAAGAAGGTCGCCACGGTAGCCTAGGCTGCCTGCGCTTTCCGCCCGCCCGAGCGTGGTAGGATGAGAGTGTCGTCTTTACACATAAATCATTTACGATATGAGTCTCGAGAACGGGTATTCGCGCGAGGCGTACGAGAAGGAGCAGGACGCAGTGCGGGAGGTACTGGATTCGGTAAGCGAGACGACACCGGTCGAAGAGCTGCGCACGAAGTTTGCCGAGCAGGAAGCGCACGCCGCCGCTAAAGAGACTCTGCATAACGAAGCGTGGGATCAGGCGAAAGCTGAAAATGCTGAGCGCGATGCGGCGATGGAGAACACCGAGCGCGCTGCGAGCGAGCAGGCAGAGGCTGCGAAGCTCCTCGAGCAGATGCGCGCCAAGGCCGG
>DATKTL010000014.1:0-4534 GCA_035531095.1 Minisyncoccota bacterium
ACCATCGGCGCCTTGTTGGTGCGCTGGAAGAGGAAGCCGGCCATGACGTCCGTGACGTTGTTCTTCACATAGTCGAGGTCGATAGGGTTCATGCCGTGCGTCGAATCCTCGATCGTCTTCTTGATGAGGAGGCGCGCCTCATTCAGGAGGTCCTGCGACTCGCGCAGGTAGACGAAGCCGCGGCTGATGATGTCCGGCGACTTGCGGAGCTTGCCGGTCTTGAGGTTGACGCTCGCGATGATGACGAACATGCCGTCCTTAGCGAGCGACTGGCGGTCGCGGATGACGACCTCCTGGATGTCGCCGATCGTGAAGCCGTCGACGACCATCGGCGAGCTCGGCACCTTCTGCTTGTGCACGTTGAGCTTCACGCCGTCCTCGATGTCGATGACGGTGCCGTTGTCCGCGAGGATGATGTTCTCGCGCGGGAAGCCGGACTGCTCGACGGCCTTCGCGTGGCAGGTCGTCATGGAGCGGTAGCCGTAGCCCGGCATGAAGAAGGTCGGGTGCACCTGCTTGTTGATCCAGACGAGCTCGCCCGTGTTGCCGTGGCCGGTCGAGTGCACGTCGCTCGAGCGGTAGTGGATCAGGGTCACGTCGTGGCGGTAGAGGTTGTCCTTGAGCTTCTGCACGGAGATCTCATTGCCCGGAATGACCGATGAGGACAGCACGATAGTGTCGCGCGGCGTGAGCGTGACGTGCTTGTTCTGTCCGGTCGAGAGGCGCATGAGCCCGCCGAACTCCTCGCCCTGCGCGCCGGTCGAGAGGATGACCACTTTATCCGGCGGGTAGTCGCGGAGCTCCTGTTCCGGTATGAACGTTTCCTTACTGATCTTCAAGAGGCCGGTCTTCTCGGCGATCTCGAGATTGGTCTTGATCGAGCGACCGACGAGAAGGATCTTCTTCTGGTATTTCTCGGCCGTTTCCATGATGTGGATCATGCGCTCGAACTGCGAGGCGAAGGTGCCGATAATGAGGCGCCCGGAGACGGTCTTGATGATGTCTTCGAGCGTCTGGATCACGCGCGCTTCGGGGATGGAGAATCCATCCTTCTCGGCATTGGTCGAATCGGCGACGAGGAAGATGTTGTGGTCTTTGCCGATATCGCCCCAGGTCTTGAATTCATGGTCGGCCGGCGTATCGCCGTCATGGTCGAGCTTCAAGTCGCCTGAGACGACGACGTTCCCTTGCGGCGTCTCCACGGACGCGCCCATCGAATCAGGGATCGAGTGGGTGACCGGGAAGAATTTCACGCGTGTCGAGCCGATGGTGACCGTCTGCCCGGTCTCGACGACGATCATCTCGGACTTCGGGACGTCCGGATACTCTTCCTGGCGCCGCGCGATCATCACGGAGGTGAGTTTCTGCGTGTAGATAGGCGGGGTGCCGAAGCGCGGCAGGATGAAGGGGATGCCGCCGATGTGGTCGAGGTGGCCGTGCGTGATGACGACGCCTTTCACGCGGGCAGCGTTCTTCTCGAGGTACTTCGTATTCGGGAGGATATAGTCGACGCCCGGAGAAGCTTCCTCGGAGACGAACTGGAAGCCTGCGTCGAAGACGATGATGTCGCCGGTCGCGCCGACTTCAACCGCGACCATGTTGCGGCCGACTTCTTCAACGCCGCCGAGCGGGATGATACGGACGGTCGTCGGGCCTGCCGGCTCGGGGTAGTAGTCCGCCGCGTGCGAGGTGCGGGCGGGGCTCCCGGTCGGGCGGCGCAGGATGCGCTGGATGCGCCGCGTGGCGCTCCCTGGGCGGGCGCCGCCGCGCGGCGTGCCGCCACGGCTTGCCGTTCGGGCGGGGCGAGGGCCGCGCTCGAAGCGCTTCGCGGGGCGTTCGGTGCTTAGTGGTGCTGCGCCTCGGGGGCCGGGCTGTGCCGGTGCCGGTGCGGGAGCTGGTGCTGGATTCATGATGCGTGATTGGTTATGCGGGCTTGCGAAAGATGGATAAAAGCAAACTGAAACCCGTACGAAAATAATTACTGCTCCTTCCGCGCGAAGAACGGCCAGACCGCGTCGCTCACGCGGTACCATGAGGCGACGGTCGCGAACCGGTCGGCCGGCGTGATGATCTGGGGGAGTGCGACGCCCGAGAGGTCGTTCGGCACCGCGTAGATGAAGTTCGGCGCATAGATGAATGCTGCCGGATAATCCGCCGCGACCGTGTCCTCGATCTTCTGCAGATCAGTCGCGCGAGCGACGGGGTCGGCAGTGCCGCGCGCGTCCTCGAGGAGAGCGTCGACGGTCTTGTTGGCATAGAGCGCGATGTTGAGACCCGGGTCGTTGCGTTCCTGCGAATCCCAGAATGCGTAGAGATCCTGGTCGCGGCCGATGACCATGCCGTAGAGAAGCGCTTCATACTTGCGCGGCCGGATCACGTTCTGCGAGAGGTCGCCCGGCTCGTAGAGCTCGATGTCGACGGAGATGCCGAGATTCTCCCAATCTGTCTTCACTGCCGAAGCGACGTTCTTCAGTTCAGGCACGTTCGAAGTCCGGATGGTGATGCTGGAGAGCGTCTGCTTCGCTGCGGCATTCTTCCACAGACGGGCGGCGCCGTCATACGTCCACCCGGCCGCCTCGAGCACCTTCGCCGCCGCCTGCGTGCTCGTACTCGGCACCGGCACCTGCTTCACGCCTTCGCCCGGCGGTACCGGGCCCATGATGGGCGTCGCGTAGCCGCCGAGCACCGAGGAGACTATGTCCTGCCGGTCGACCGCGAGCGAAAGCGCCTTGCGGACCTCGGCACGCGCGTAGACCTGGTTTTGGCTCGGGTTCCAGAATACGCCGAAGACGCGGGCATAGGGTGCTGTCAGAGCCCCTTTTTCCGGAATCCCGTACGTGCTCTCGATGGCGCCCGAGGCGAGCGCTTGCGAGAGGTCGTCGGTATTCGCGTAGAATCTGAAGTCGATGCCGTCAAGGTACGGTCGCCCGAGCGCGTATTGCGGATTCTCGACGAGCGATACGCTCTCTATGAGGCCGGAAGAGCCGCGCGAAATGCTTGCGACTTTGAATGGTCCGGTGCCGACCGGGCTGGTCTCGAGCGCGGAGAACGGGAATTCCGTGTCGGAAATATTCTGCCAGAGCCTCGAAGGGAGGATACCGAGCGTCGTAAGGCTGAGGAAGGGCGCGTAGGCCTTCGAGAGCGTGAAGCGGACGGTCTGCGCATCGACCGCGGCCACCTGCACGCCCGACCAGTCGGCGTATTCCGGGCTCTTCAGCGCCGGGTCTTGCGCTTTCTTCACCGTGAAGACCACATCATCGGCGGTCACCGGCGATCCGTCCGAGAACTTCGCATTGGCGCGCAGGACGAACGTGTAGGTCTTCCCGTCGGGACTCACGTCATAGCTCTTCGCGAGTACCGGGACGAGTGACCCGTCTCCAGAGAGCCCCATGAGCCCCGCGTAGGTCAGTGTCGAGAGATCGCGGTCCGCATCGCTTATGGCGAGCAGCGGATTGATGAACTGCGGATTCCCGACGGCGCCCTCAGAGAGCGTCCCGCCGTAGGCGGGCACGCGCACGAGCAGCGACTGCTCAAGCGCGTAGAGGCCGGAGAGGGAAGCGATGCCGACGATAATCGCCAGAGCATAGAATATGACGCGGTCTCCCGAGGAAAGTCGCTCGACATAGGCGCTTACGCGATCGAGTGCCGGAATGGCCCGGGTCCGCGCCAGCTGTTCTCGCCAGTGAGAACGGGCCTCGTCCGTCATGCTCCTGCCAGAAGGAAGTTCGCTATCGCCGCGAGTACGAGGAGGATAGCGATGAGGATTGTCGCATTGAATAGGAATTTCTCGGCGCCCCTGCGCTTGTAGAATGTCGATGCGAAATTATCGCCTCCGAAGGCCCCTCCGAGTGTCGCGCCGCGCCGTTGAAGCACGATGCCGACGATGAGGAGTATTGAGAGGATTATTTCCGCGTACGGTAGTGCCGATACGAGTGCCTCCATCTGTACCAGGAAGGATAGCACAGGCGGTCGGTCGGGCGCAACTTGCTTGTGCAGGTCGTTTTGCCCTATACTCCGCCCATTGGTGCGAGGGCGATTACCCATTTATATAGAGAATGCTATGGCAAAAACGACAAAGAAATTTTCGCTCGTGCCGCTTGGCGATCGCATCGTGGTGAAGCCGGCCGATACGGCCGGCGAGAAGAAGCTCGCCTCCGGCATCATCATCCCCGAGACTGTCGACAGGGAGAAACCGGCCGAGGGTACGGTGGTCGCCGTCGGCCCGGGCAAGTACGAGGACGGCGCGAGAGTCCCGATGCAGGTAGCGGTCGGCGACACCGTCCTCTTCAGCAAGTACGGCTACGACACGGTGAAGATCGAGGGACAGGAGTACTACATCCTTTCGGAATCGAGCGTGCTTGGCGTCGCGAATTAATATCTAATCCTTCGGTACTATGGCAAAACAGATCCTTTTTTCTGAAGACGCGCGCACGGCGATAGCCTCCGGTATCGCGCAAGCCGCTCGTGCGGTGAAGATCACCCTCGGCCCCAAGGGCCGCAACGTCGTCATCGAGAAGTCGTACGGCGGTCCGCG
>DATKTL010000015.1:0-24125 GCA_035531095.1 Minisyncoccota bacterium
CAACATTTAGCTTGTATACCAGTTGAGTAAGGTCGAACCTTACTCATACGAGGCCGATTCCCCTGGATGGGTATGAATACAAAAAACCACCCCGAAGGGTGGTTTTTTGCTGCTAGGCCAAATTCCTAGCTGGTGGCCCGAAGGCCGGTGAACTTAGGTTATTCCTTTTGATTTCACTATTGAGTAAGGTCGAACCTTACTCAAGCGGAACTCAATCGAGACTACTTGGAGTAGGTGATTGCGCTCGACGTGAAGTTCTTGAGGAGGTAACCGTTCGTCCAGTCGCTACTCGAGGTCGAGTGGCTCGTCGCCGAGCGATCAGACCAGACCATCTTGTTGCCAATGTTGGTCAGAGCCGATGCGTTGGTGGCCGTAGTGCCATCAGACGCGAGGCTGATTGTGATCGAGGAACCGGTGGTGAAGCCAGTGACCGTACCGTAGAGGTCGTAGGTCTTGGTTGCACCAGCGGCCACCTGCGCATACGTCGCCGTTCCAAGATTGTTGTAGAGGAGCGTCGTCGTTGCTACCGAGGCTGACGTCGAAGCGTACTGGTTTACACCAGAAGCGTCGAGGAGCGAGACACCTGTCGCGTCATCCGTGAGGTAGACGTTCGTCACCGTCGCGGAAGAGGTCGAGATGTTGAATGCCATCTGCGTCCACTCGACTGCACCTGCAGGGTCAGCAGTGATGCTGAACTTGTAGAGCGGCGAGCCCGTTGCCGGGACGGTCGCGCCTGACGGGATCATAGCGAGCGTCGGGATCGACTTGCGGATGTAGAACGTACCGCCTGCGGTCACCTTTGCACCGCCATTGAGCGACGTGGTCGCGGTGCCTGCGCTATCAACTGCGCGGAAGGTACCCGAAGTCTTGCCCATATCGAGCGAGACCTGGACAGCGTCACCCGACTTTGCGTTCGATGCGATGGTCGGCGTGCCGATCTTCACATCGAGGTTCGCAGAGTCGTTCGACGGGACATACATCGTGAGACCCTGGAAGGTCGCCGTTGCATTGCCCGCACCACCCGACACGAGTGCAGCCGTTGCCGTCTGCGTTGCGCCGTTCACGTCCTTGTAGAAGACTGAGACGCTCGAGACATCGTTCTTCTGACCATCCGGAACAAGAATCTGGAGATTCTGCACCGTGTACGACGAGTTCGCGGCGGAGAAGTTGAACTGGCCGACTTCAACGTTGCTTGCACCTGCAAGGACGTTGTTGCTGACCGGATCACCTGCACCCTTAGAGACTGCGAGCGTACCCGAGCCGATGGTGATGGTCTGAAGCGTCGTCAAACCAGTCATAGCCGTCGGCGTCTGACCCGTTATGAGGCCAGTGCCCGTCGTACCCGAGTCAACGTAGAGAACAATCGAGCCTGCGTTCGCGCCCGAGAGGACGTTTGCGTAGACGTCAATCGTCTTCGACGAGGAAGCCGGGATGACGAGATTGACCGGGAACGAGTTGTCGTTGTGACCGACAGCCGGCGATGCGGTGCCGTTCGGCGTCGCGATGACAGTGCCGAGGACGGTGCCCGTATCATGATCCTTAAGCGTAAGGTTCGTGATCGAAGCAGCGTTTGCGGCTGACATCGAGATGGCGATCGTGTTGACCGTTACCCCTTCTGTCGCACCGGTCGAGAGAGCGAACGAGCCAACCTTGGCATTGTTGCTACCCGCGACGATGGACTGTGCACCGTACGTCGTAGACTGCGACGCGGTAAGCGCCGAGTTTGAGACCGTGACGGAGTTTGCACCAGTAGTGGCTGCCGGAACGTTCGTCGTAGTAAGCGACGACTGGCCGGAGCCGTTGTTGCTACCCACTACAAGGTAGACCTGCACCGTCGAACTGTCGTGGAGGTTCGCGCCAGACGTGTCCTGCGCATCGCCGTAGATGTCGACCACCGTGGTCTGACCTGCCGGGAGGATGAGCGAAGAGCCGAGCGAGAAGTCCGTCTTGTTCGTGTGCGCGGCAGAGTACTGGCCGATGTCGTGGGTCGAGCCGACCTGGACACCGTTGACCTTGATCATGCCGTTGTTCAAGCCGCCGACACCGTCGACACCACCTGTGCTCAACGTCGAGCTTGCCTCGACGTAGAGATCAGCGACCTTCACGTTCTCACCCGAAGCGAGAAGATCGAAGGAAGCCCACTTCACCGAAGTGGCGCCGGCCGCGATGTTCTGGTTCGTGGAAGACGGATCGAGCGAGGTCGAGACGCCAGCGCCAGAGGCAGACTGGATCGCAACCGAGCCGGTCGAAACCGCGCTGAAGGTGCCGTTTCCGGACTTCGACGTAACCGGCTGGCCGAGCTGGCTGTCGACGAACATCGCGTCAGAGCTGCGCTGCACCGAGAAGAGCACGGTGCGCGATGCTGCGGCGTTGGTGATGTTCGCGAGAACCTTCACGACATGGCTAGAGGTCGAGAGGAGCACCGGCGAGCTTGTGAGATCGAAGGTGACCGAACGATCCGTACCCATAGCCGGGATGGTCGAGCCGACCTGCACGCCATCTACATAGAGGCGGAGGTTGACGATGGTCGAGGAATCAGCCGAACCGAGGTTCGTGAACTTCATCGACGTGAGCTTCACCGGATTGGTGGAGACGGCGACGTTGTCCTGCCAGACCGGATAATCGTTCTGGGCGCTGATAGTCGTTGCGCTCGGTGTCGCGTTCGCATTCACGAAGTTGACGGTTGCGAGCGTTGCGGCAGAGATCGTCTGGAGACCAGAGTTGATCGGGAAGCTGACCGAAGAGTCGAGCGTACCGTTGCTGGTTGCCGAGACGAGGCTCACACCGAGCTGCTGACCCTGCGAGCTGCCATCGATATCCGAGCGGACCGACACCGTGTAGGTGCTGCCTGCCGGAACCGTGAAGAGCGCGGTCGGATCAGAGAAGGTGAATGCCGAGTTGCTGACGCCTGCCGAGTCCGTGAGGCGCGTACCGTTGTTATAGAGGTACACGTTCGTCAGAGTCGAGTCGTTCGAAACGCCGATGCGGTTGAACGAAACGTTCGTGACATTGATCGGGGAAGCCGTCGGGTTCGCGAAGACGTAGTCTGCGAGATCACCGATAGCCTGGCCCTGCACGAGGACCGTGCCGGACGGCGAGGTGGCCGAGAGCGAGACCTTGAGGCCTGTGCCCGTGCCTGCGCTCACCGTGCCGCCCGTCGTCGTTCCGCCTGTGGTGGTGGTTGAACCGCCAAGGTTGAACGCCGCGCGGGACTTAGCGCCGAAGTAGCCGGCCGTCGGAGTGACGCCTGCTGCCTTCTGCCACGCTACGACGCCTGCCTTCGTGAGGGCACCGAAGTAGCCCGTCGCGTTAGCTGTCATGTAGCCGCCTGCCTTGAGAGCATTCTGGAGGCACGTGACGTCTGCGCCCGTCGAGCCTTCCGTCAAGTCCTTCGAGAAGGAGCATGCCGAAGCGGTCGAAGTCGTACCGGTCGAGACCGGGGTGCCGCCCGTGAGGGAAGCCTGCACATTTGCGATCGTGGTGCTGTCTGCACCGAAGCTGGAGAGAAGCGAGAGGATCGACTGGACCTGCGAGCTCGTCAGAGCTGCCGCGTGCGCCATCGGCGCAAGAGAGAGCATCGACGTCGCCATCGCGAGTCCGGTCGCTACTGCCGCGACTTTCGCCATCGCTTTTGTAGTTACCGTTTGCATAACAATTGTTAATTAGTTTAAGAGCACTTGGTTAATCAAGTTGAGTGATGAAGCACGTTCACTTTCACACTACCCCACAGCGCGCGGTATCGACCAGCGCGCCATGGGTTAGTTGGCAAGGGTTGAGGTCCGACTTTCGTCAGACTATTCAGTTATCAAAGTACGCCCTTTCGGGAACGGAAGAGCCCCCGTAAGGACTCGCTATAGTATATAGCGTTTACAACCGTTCCTAAGTGCTGATGTGTGGATAACGAACCCTGGCGATAGAACGCAAAAGAGACCGTTTCCGGTCTTTTTCTCGCCCCTATGCCCAAGTCGCTACCACAAGCAGATACTAGCAAAAACGGGGCTCCGAGTCAAAGCACTCCTATATATGGTGAGAATCCGGCAAATCCTGCCCGACAGAAGTCAGACTTCAGGTCCGATTCTAGAAGTCTGACTTCTAGGCGAGGGAATAGGTGCTCCAGCGGCGCTCGCCCTGCTTCCGCACGATCCCAGACTCTACGAGCGCTCCGAGCTCTCGCTGGATGGTCTTCTCGGAGACGCCGCGGATCATCGTCGATATGTCTTTGATGCTGACGCTCCCTTTATTTCGTATAACGGACATGACCGCCTCCCTTCTGTCCTTTATGTGCTCCGGCGGTGTCTCAGATATGTCCTTTATATGTCCTTTATCTCCCTTCGGTCCGGAGGGCGGCACTCTGCGCGGCGAGGCTTGGTGGGGCGAGGGGACGCTCGCGACCCGGGCTGCGTCGCGCTTGAGCGCATCCTTGGCGATACCCGAGAGCGTCGGGGCGTCATCGAGGAAGAGTCGCGGCTCCTCGTAGACGGCGACTTCCTGAAGCAGGATATGGGCTTCGCGCGTGATGAGCTCCGTATTCATAGCGGAGAGCAGCCCGCCGGTCCGCGCGATAGAGAGCACGCTCGAGAGCGAGAGGAGCTCGCGAGAGAGTGCGGCGCGTGCGAGCCCGGGCGTGAGCACCGCCGCGTCGACGAGACCGATCGCGATCGCGTCGATGCGGTTCCGGAGCGAGACCGATTCGGAGAAAGCGGGGGCGATGAGATGGAGCGCTTTGGCGAGCCGTTCGGCCTTCTTATAGATGAACACCCTGCGTATGTCTTTTTCGAAAATGTTATTAAATATGCTTTTTTCTAGGACAAAATCATCATTAATGGCGTGCTTCCCGTGCGATGCAACGTTTTGAATCTTGATGCTGTGCCCGCCATCTGATTGCCCGTGTCTCATATCGTATAGGACAGTATACCCCCGCACCCGCGCTCCGCAACTCATTCCAAGGCGCACCGGGAATCCGGCGAATCAGAAATAGGGGGTAGGACTCGGCCTAGCGGCCCGGAGCGACCAATTTCCCTTGCTCGTACTCGGGCAAGGGAAATGAAGTGCCCCTGTGGTGCGCACCCTATTTCTGATTCGCCGGAGAACCGGGCCTTGGTATGATCCGTTCCTTCTCCTTGGTGACGTAATGAGTGGTGCTACAATACACCTATATATGAGCCGTAAGAGCAGCAACACGCGACCGTCACGCGCGAGGAGAAAAGAAGTGAAAGAGTACGATGCGATCATCCGCTACGCATCGACGATCGTCCTCGTCGCCATCGGCGTGCTCTTCCTGCTCGCGATGTTCGGCGCCGCGGGCCCGTTCGGGTCGGCCGCCTTCGCCACGAGCTATGCGATCATCGGCATCGGCGCCTTCCTCCTGCCGATCGCTCTCATCAGCGTCGGCCTCTATGCCGGCTTCGGCCGGCCGACGATCGAACCGCTGACCGCCTCCGGCGGCATCCTCATCGCGGCATCAGTGCTCGCCTTCGCCGGGCTCTTCCCCGGAGCCGAGTTCGGCGGCGAAGCCGGGACCTGGTTCGGCGGATTGCTCTCCGGCTTCTTCGGCTTCTGGGGAGCGTTCGTCCTCCTCGTCGCCGTCATCGCCATCGGCATCGCTATCGTGAGCGATATCGAAGCGCTCGTGCTGCTCATGGGCGAGAACGTATCGGAGCTCTGGGAGCGGCTGCGCGCATCCCGCGCTGCGCGCATCCCGGAGGAAGATGAATTCGACGATGTCGTCGGCGTGCCCGAAGACGAGGAGGAGTACGAAGATGAGAGCGCCGAGGACGAGGAGCCCGCGCCGGCTCCCGAGCGCGAGCCGATCGTCACCATGTTCAATCACCGTATGGATGCCTCCGGCGCGGGCATCACGGACTTCGACGGCGAGTATGACCCTCCTCCGCTCTCCATCCTCGGCGCCGACAAAGGCAAGCCGGGCACCGGCGACATCAAGGCCAATGCGAACATCATCAAGCGCACCTTCCAGAACTTCGGCATCCACCTCGAGATGGACGAAGTCTCCGTCGGCCCGACCGTCACCCGCTATGCGGTGAAGCCGGCCGAGGGCGTGCGCCTCAGCAAGATCGTCTCGCTCGCGAACAATCTCGAGCTCGCGCTCGCCGCTCACCCGGTGCGCATCGAAGCGCCTATTCCCGGCAAGTCGCTCGTCGGCATCGAAGTGCCGAACACGGTGAAAGCGATGGTCGGCCTCGGCGGCCTGCTCTCCTCGCCCGAATGGGCCGAGAGCACGAAGCCGCTCCTCGCCGCCGTCGGCCGCGACATCACCGGCACGCCGCACTACGCGAACGTCGCGAAGATGCCGCACGGGCTCGTCGCCGGCGCGACCGGGAGCGGCAAGTCGGTCGCCATCCACGCGCTCATCACGTCGCTCCTCTACCGGAACGGCCCCAACCAGCTGCGCTTCATCATGATTGATCCGAAGCGCGTCGAGCTCACGCTCTATAACGGCATCCCGCACCTGCTCACGCCGGTCATCACCGATCCGAAGAAAGCTATCTTCTCGCTCAAGTGGGCGGCGAAAGAGATGGAACGCCGCTACAACATCCTCGAAGCGAATCAGGTGCGCGATATCGATTCGTACCACTCGTCCATCTATGAGCCAGCAAAGAAGAAGGGCGGAGACGACATACCCGAGGCGCTCCCCTACATCGTCATCGTCATCGACGAGCTCGCCGACATCATGCAGAGCTACCCGCGCGAGCTCGAGGCCTCTATCGTCCGCCTCGCCCAGATGAGCCGCGCGGTCGGCATCCACCTCATCCTCTCCACGCAGCGGCCGTCGGTGAACGTCATCACCGGCCTCATCAAGGCGAACGTGCCGACCCGCATGGCGCTCCAGGTCGCGAGCCAGATCGATTCGCGCACCATCCTCGACGGCTCGGGCGCCGAGACCCTGCTCGGCGCCGGCGACATGCTCTACCTCTCGAGCGACATGCAGAAGCCGGTGCGCATCCAGACCGCCTACATCAGCGAGGGCGAGGTGAAGAAGGTCGTGAGCTATATCAAGAGCCACAATGCCGGCGACCTCTCCTCGATCGACTTCGGTACTCCGGGCACGACCGGCGTCCAGAGCATGGATCCGAACGATGTCATCGGGCTCGTGAACGGCAGTTTCGACGATGAAGATATCGATGACGACCTCTATGAGGACGCGAAGGCGGCGGTCGAGGAAGCCGGGCGCGCCTCGACCTCCTACCTCCAGCGCAAGCTGAAGATCGGCTACTCGCGCGCTGCGCGGCTCATGGACGTGCTCGAAGCGAAGGGCGTCATCGGCGCCGCCGATGGCAGCAAGCCGCGCGAGATACTCTCCGTCGCCGGTGCGAACGGCATGCCCGAGGACGAACCGGGAGACGAATTCTGACGCCATGACCCGCTCGCTCATCATCCTCGTCCTTACCGTCCTTGCGGGCTACGGCCTCGTCGAAGCTTGGCCGCTCATCGCCGGACCGTCCCTCTCCATCACCACCCCGCGAAACGGCGAATCCTTCCCGGGCGGCATCGTGAACGTGGCCGGGACCGCTTCGCGCATCGCGATGCTCTCGCTCGACGGCGCTCCGGTCCTCCACGATGAGAACGGCAGCTTCTCCCCCACGCTCACCTTCCCGCACGGGGCGTCGCTGCTTACCTTCGTGGCGATCGACCGGTTCGGGAGGCGCATCACCGTCACCCGGAGCGTTTTCGTACCAGATTAATCATCATTACCATGGCATTCAAGAAACCCGCAAAGGAGAAAGTGCTCAAGACCGTCACCGCCTCGACCACAGACAAGAGCGAGAAGCAGAAATCGATCGACCAGGCGCTGAAGGATATCCGCACCAAGTTCGGCGATGAAGCTATCGCCGTCTTCGGCACCGGCGCGCCGAAGAAGATCCCCGTCATACCGACCGGCTCCATCGGGCTCGATGCCGCGCTCGGCGTGGGCGGCCTCCCTTGCGGACGTATCATCGAAGTCTTCGGCCCGGAATCCTCCGGCAAGACGACGCTCGCGCTCCATGTGATCGCGGAAGCGCAGAAGCAGGGCGGCATCGCCGCCTTCGTGGACGCGGAGCACGCGCTCGACCCCGAGTACGCAAGGCGCATCGGCGTGAAGCTCTCCGAGCTCCTCATCAGCCAGCCGGACACCGGCGAGCAGGCGCTCGATATCGTCGAGAGCCTGGTGCGCAGCGGGAATGTCGACGTCATCGTCATCGACTCGGTCGCGGCGCTCACCCCCAAGGACGAGATCGAGGGCGAGATGGGCCAGCAGCATGTGGGCAAGCAGGCGCGGCTCATGAGCCAAGCGCTCCGGAAGCTCACGGCCATCGTCTCGCGCAGCAAGACCATCGTCATCTTCATCAACCAGATCCGCATGCAGATAGGCGTCATGTTCGGCAACCCCGAGACCACGCCGGGCGGTAAGGCGCTCAAGTTCTACACCTCGGTGCGTCTCGACATACGCCGCATCGCCGCCATCAAGAAGGGCGAAGAGGTCGTGGGCGGCCGCGTGCGCGTGAAGGTCGTGAAGAACAAGGTCGCGGCCCCCTTCCGTACCACCGAGTTCGACCTCCTCTACAACGAAGGCATCAGCCGCGAAGGTGAACTGCTCGCGCTCGGCGAGAAGTACGATCTGGTGCAGAAGTCAGGCGCCAGCTATAAGTTCGGCGAGGTCGCGCTCGGCCGCGGCTACGACGCGTCCCGCACCTTCCTCCACGACAATAAGGACGTCGCGAAAGACCTCTTGAAGCAGATCAAGGAGAAGCTCGCCGAGGGCTAGGCGCGCGACGGAGCTGCCATCGTACCGAAGAAGCGCACGACCTCACGCGCGAGGAAGAGGAGCGAGAGAGACGTCAGCACGATGAGCGCCTGGACGATGAGCCTGGTGTGTGTGAAAGCGGCGAGATAAAACCTCGGCAGGTCATCGAGATTTGGCGGGGCGTTCTCGAAGACGCGCGCGACCCACACCTCCCTGCCGATGCCCCAGAGCGCGGCGATGGACGCCAGCGTCGCGAAGACCACCGTCGAGATGACGAGCTGGAGGATGCGGATGAGATGCACCCGGCGCATCACGGTGCGCTCTATGTCTGAGTGGTTATCCATAGTGTTGTTCATCATATGATTGTTTGAAAAGCTTCTTGGCACGGTGCACGCGCGTCTTCACTGCCGGGATCGAGAGGTTCTCCGCCTGCGCGATCTCCTCCTGCGTCTTCCCTTCGATGAATTGCAGCCGCAGGAGCCGCGCGGCAGTCTCGGGTATCTTCGAGAGCGCGCTGATGACCTCGTCTCGTATGGAGAGGTCTTCGAGGAACTCGGCGCGGGCATCCGGGAGCGATTCGTAGTGCTCGGGCTCGAGCTCGGCGATCCGTCCCCACTCCTTGCGGCGCGCGGCGTACTTGGTGTAGGCGACGCGATTAAGGATCGTGTACATCCACGAGGAGAAGCTCGCGCCCTCTTGCGCATGGTACTTGTCGGCGTAGAGGTACATCTTGGTAAAGGCGTCCTGCACGGCCTCCTCGGCGTCCTCGGGGCTCTTGAGCACCGCGCGGGCGCGGCGCAGGAGCGCCGCCTCGTAGCGGCGCACGAGGACGGCGAAGAGCTCGGGCTCCTTCCGAGAGCGTGCGAGCACCTCCGCGTCCGGGAGAGCGCTCAGGTCCTCAGTGGTTGAAAAACTCATAATACCTTGTATCATACGCTCATCCGCCCTTGGCGGCACTTTTTATAACGAGCTTTATCAAATATTAGTTTCAGGAATATGGCAGTACTCAGCTACAACGAAATCCTCCCGAAGACCATCATCGACTACAATGACGCGCCCTATGAGGTGCTCTCGGCGCACATCTTCCGCATGCAGAAGCGCAAACCGGTCAATCAGACCAAGCTGCGGAACCTCATCACCGGCCAGGTGCTCGAGATCTCCTTCCACTCGAGCGAGACCATCCAGGAGGCAGAGACCGAACGCATGGACGCCGTCTATCTCTACAGCAACGACAAGGAGAGTTGGTTCGCTGAAGAAGGCAATCCGAAGAACCGCTTCTCCTTCCCTGCCGACACTATCCGCGACCAGGTGCAATGGCTTGCACCGAACGTAGGTGTCGAAGTGCTCACCTATGAAGAGAAGCCGATGACGATCAAGATTCCGGTGAAAGTCGACCTCGAGGTGAAAGACGCCCCGCCAGCAGTCAAAGGCAACACCGTTTCAGGCGGCACGAAGCTCGCGACGCTCGCGACCGGTGCGAAGGTGAATGTCCCGCTCTTCATCAACCCGGGCGACATCATCAGGATAAATACGGATACGGGAGATTACGCTGAACGCGTCACGAAGTCGTAAGTCGTAAACTGCGTTAAGCGGGATGAAAAGAGAATCGCCCCTTCCTCGCGGAAGGGGCGATTTTTGTGCACAGCCTTATATAACAAAAGAAACTCTGCGCCTCGGCTTTTTCGCCTTATGCATAAGCGCCGAGCGTTTATGCCGCTTCGCCTTTTTAAGGATCGGCTGCTTCCAGAGGTCAAAACGCATAGGCACGCTGTCACCCTCTTTCTTGAAGACTTCGAGCTTCAGGCCGGATTCGCGGACCGCAGCAATCGCCTTCCTCACGTCTGCCCAGCCGTTCGGGCATTCGTAGAGATCCCGCGGCCGGCCGTCGGCGCACACTCCCGTCCAGGCATTCTCCATGTTGCTCTCGCCGACGACTTGAACGAGATACGCGTTGGTTCTCGGTTCGTCATCAGCCGCGTTCAGATACCAGACTGCCATAGCACACCTCCCGTGGATGAAAGAACCCGCGCACTATACCATGCCGAAAGCGAAACCGCCCTTTCGGGCGGTTTCGCTTTCATCAGAGCCGAGTCGGTTTACGCAGCGATGTACGGGAGGAGCGCCATGAAGCGCGCGCGCTTGATAGCCTGCGTGATCTCGCGCTGCTTCCCGGAGGGGATGCCGGTGCGCTTCTTCGCGAGAATCTTCGCGTGCGGGTTGGTGAACTGCTTCAAGTACGCGACGTCCTTGTAGTCGATGAATTTCTTGAGCTCTATCTCTTCACGTTCAGATTGGTATGCCATAGTCAATAATTTCTATTTAAATCTTCTAAATGAATTTAGAAGGGGATGTCTTCCGGATTGATCTCCTCGTCAGGGTACTTGATCTCGCCCTCATCGCTCGGAGCCGGCTGCTCATGAGAGCCGCCTGCGGCGTATCCGGAACCGGTGCCCGCGCCGCCCTTGCCGCCGTCCGCGCCGAACTGGAAGGTGTCGACGATGATCTCGGTGCGGTAGTTCTTCTTGCCGGTCTCCTTGTCGTCCCAAGCGCGCGTCTGCAGGCGGCCCTCGACGTAGATCGGGCGACCCTTCTTGCAATACTGCGCGATGACCTCTGCTGTGCGGCCGAAGGCTACGACGTTGTGGAACTCGGTCGTCTCCTGCTTCTGGCCGTTCTTATCCTTGAAAGTGCGGTTCGTGGCCATGCCGAAATTCGCGACCTGGCTCCCAGACGGAAGCGCCTTCAGTTCAGGATCGCGGGTAAGATTGCCGTAGAGGAGGACTTTGTTGAGATACATGATCGTATTATACCGCAGCGCTCTCGAGAGCGGCGTCGAGCTCGGTGTTCAAGACTTCCTCTGGCGAAGACTCCGTCTCCGGGACCTTCGCCATGAGCTCATGCACTTCGAGCGCGTGGCGAGCGACATCCTTATCCGTGACGAGATCGATGAAACGGATGATGAGCTTGTTCGCATCCGCGGCAGCGATCACTTCGGCATGCTTCGGCGCATCCGTCTCATAGACGATCCAGGCGAAGTACGCAGAGTTGAAATCTCGGCGACCGGCCACTTCCTGGCGGGAGATGGTGTAGGCGAGCTGAATCTTCTCCGGCTCGACCTCGGCGACGATGGCACCCTTCCCAGCGATAAGCTCGCGAACCGCCTGGTACGCTTTCTTCACCTCCTCGGTCGGGAGCTCGGGGTCGAGATGGAAACCGAGCTCATACACGCGCGCTTCCGCGCCCATGTCTTCGGGTTCGGTCACGAGCACGTCTTCGTCTTGATTCTTAGCCATAATTCCCGCATGGTAGCACGGGGCCAGACCGCCCGCAACCCGACCGCCTCTAGAGACCGAAGAGGCTCTTGGTGTTCGCGAGGAGGGCGATACGGACGGCTTCCGGGTCTTCGCCGCGGACCTCCGCAATCTTCTCCGCGACATCGATGACCGCGAGAGGGTCGTTACGCTTGCCACGGCGGGCGAGCGGCGCGACATACGGCGAGTCAGTCTCCGCAAGGATGCTCGTGAGCGGCACCGTGCGGATGACCTCGTCGTAATCGCGCGCGAAGGTAGTAACGGCCGTGAAGGATACGGTGAAGCCGATCGCGACAAACGCTTCGGCCTCGGAAATGCCGCCGACGAAGAAATGCACGTCTCCGCGCAAGTCCGGGTACGTCTTCTTCGCTTCCGTGAGGAGCTCGAGTACGTCGTGATATGCGTCCATCGTCCCCTTGCTCGGACGCGCGTGAATGATGAGCGGCAGACCCTGCTCGGCGGCGAGGACTACCTGCCGGCTGAACGTCAGCTTCTGTCGCGCCTTCTCGCTCTCATCGACGAGAGTCGGCCTGAAGAAATCGAGCCCGCACTCCCCTATCGCGACGACTTTCGGATGCTTAGCGAGCGCGAGGAGTTCGTCGGTGTCAAAAAATTCGCCCGTATCGGTCGGGTGCACGCCGACCGACGCATAGAGATGCTCGTGCATCTGCGCGAGCTCGACGGCCTTGCGGGAGCTCTCGAGGTCGCAACCAACGACGACGCCCGCGACACCCTGCGCGCCCATCTGCTCGATGATCTCTTCGCGATCGTCGTCATACTGCTCGAACTGCAGGTGACAATGCGCGTCGATGTAGCGGATATCCATGGTCTAGAGCCGCGGGAAAAGATTCTCAGGCTTCTTATTCTCGCGGACCGCATTCGTGATGAGCGCGCTCGTGGCGGGCATGAAGGGGGCGAGGAGTGCGGCGATAGCGGAAAGCTCGCGCACGAGGTCGCGAATCATCTCTTGTCCTCTCTCGGCGTCTTCTTTCACCACGCTGAATGGCTTCTCAAGCGTGATGCGCTCGTCTGCCGCTTGGATACGCGCCCAGATCGCATCCATCGCACGATTGAACTCGAAGGCATCGAGCGCGTCTGCGTATCCGTCCGGCGTAGGCACGGCACCGGCCTCCACGGGGTCTGTCAGATGCGTCTCCGCGAGCTTCATCACCCGCGCGACGAGATTGCCGAGACCGTTCGTGAGGTGCGCGGTGTAGTGCTCGCGAATCGCTTCGAGCGTGAGGTCGGAGTCTTCCGCCGGGCTCACATGGCGGAGGAGGAGATAACGTACGGCGTCGGTGCCATATGTCGCGACGAGCGAGAGCGGGTTGATGACGTTCCCGAGCGACTTACTCATCTTCTGCCCGCCCGAAGTGATGAAGCCGTGATAGAAGACCGTGTCGGTATTCTTGATGTCAGCCGACAGGAGCATCGCCTGCCAGATGAGCGACTGGAACCGCACTTGGTCTTTCCCGGCTACCTGGAGCGTCGTGCCCTCTTCCCAGAACTTCTTGAAATGCCCTTCCGCGTCCTCGGGCCAGCCGAGCGTGGAGATGTAGTTCGTGAGCGCATCGAACCACACGTACATCACCTGCCCCTCGTCGCCCGGGACCGGGATGCCCCATGAGAGCCGCGCGGCCTCGCGCGAGATGCTGAAATCCTCAAGGCCGCCCTTCACGAAATTGACCGCCTCGATGCGCCGCCACTCCGGGACGATCACCCCCGGGCGCTCGAGATACGCGAGCAGCTTCTCCTGGTAGCTCGAGAACCTGAAGAAATAGTTCTCCTCGGAAATCTCTTTGAGCTCAGCGTTCGGGTGGAGCGGGCATCTCCCATCGATGCACTCCTTCTCCGTCTTGAAGGATTCGCAGCCGACGCAATACAGGCCCGAGTAGGTCTTCTTATAGATATCGCCCTTAGCATCGCAGCGCCGCCACATCTCCTGTGCGGCTGCGACATGCTTCGGATCGGTCGTGCGGATGAACGCATCATTCGAGAGATCGAGCGCGGCGTGCAGCTTCTCGAATGCCGCCGCGTAATGGTCGGCATACGCTTGCGGCTCCTGCGCCGCCTTCTGTGCCGCTTCGAATATCTTCTGCCCGTGCTCGTCGGTGCCGGTCGAGAAGAAGACGTCGTCGCCCTGCGCACGCCACGTGCGCGCGAGCGCATCCGCCTGCACGATCTCAAGCGCGAAGCCGATGTGCGGATCGGCGTTCACGTATGGGAGCGTGGTGGTGATATAGCGATTCATGAATTCCCGACGCAGATGGGGCTTTTACGCATGTGCACGCCGTTTGCGCTTGTCGAAGTCGGTAATAAGCTCAAGCAGCACCGCCGCGAACGGCACCGAGAGCAGGACGCCGAGGAAACCGGCGAGTGTGTAGCCGGCGATGAGCGCGATGATGACGAGGAGCGGCGGAATGCCGACGATCTTCTTCACGATGAGCGGGTAGATGAGGTTCGACTCGAACTGATTCACGACGATGTAGAGGCCGGCGACGATAACGCCGAGCGCGATGCCGCCGCTCGAGTACGCGATGATGACGGCTATCGTCCCGGCGATGAGCGAACCGAAGATGGGGATGATCTCCGCAAGCGCCGTGAAGACGGCGAGCAGGAGCGCATAGGGGATGCCGATGATGAGGAGGCCGAGGTAGACGAGGACGGCGACGATGACCGAGAGGAGTATCTGGCCCTGCATCCAGAGCCCGATCTTCTTCTGCGCGCGCTTCCAGAGATCGACCGAGTAGTCCTCATACGCGCGCGGCATGACGAGCCTGAGGAAATCATCGACGCCCGTGTCCTGCAGGGCGAAGTAGAACGAGAGCACGATGACGAGCACGAGTGAGAAGACCCCGCCGAAGAATGACGTGAGGAATTGCACGATGCTGCCCGATCCGGCCGTAAACATGGATTGGATCGAGAAGAGCGTCTGCACGAATGACGGCAGGTCATATGAGCTGCTGATGAGATTCGAGGTATTCGCGAGACCCGGGAAGGATCCTGAGGCATTAAGCGTATTGAGGTATTGCGGTATCGCCGAGAGGAATCCGGCGGCGTCAGAGATGATCGGCGGGAAGAGGAAGAAGAGCAGGAGGAAAAGCGAGCCGAAGACGAGCACGTAGACCAGTATCGCGGCGAAGAAGCGCGGCACGCGATGCCGTATGAAGAATGCGATCTCGGGCTCGATGGCCGAGGCGATGACGATGGCCGTGACGACCAAGAGCGCGAGGTCGCGCAAGAGCCAGAAGACATAGGCGCCCGCGACGATGAGGACGGCAGCCGTGATGGTGCTGGGCGTGATGGAGACGCGAATTTCCTTATCCATCCCGTTAGAAATAGGACGCGGACACTCTCGAGGGTCCGTACCCTATCCGATAAAGGCTAATAATTGCTTCGGTCATTCTGTTTCATCATGGCGTCCGCGATTTCTAACGGGATCCATATCGGCATCCTAACACGAAACCGGCATCTTCCCAGATGCCGCTAGGGGTTATGAAATCGCCTGTCGGATGCGGTCGGCAGCGTCGGCGATGGTGAGTCGTTCCTGCTCGCCGGTGTCGCGGTGGCGCAGAGTGACGGTATCGGCGAGTTCCGGATGCTCGCCGAGCGTATCGAAATCTATCGTGATGCAGAAGGGCGTGCCGATCTCGTCCTGGCGGCGGTAGCGCTTGCCGATATTGCCGTTATCGTCCCAGGCGATGGCCGGGTGCACCTTCTTCAGAAGCTCGCGCACCCCGCGCGCTTTCGCGACGAGCTCCGGCTTGTTCTTCAAGAGCGGAGAGACCATCGCCTTCACCGGCGCGACCTTCGGCGAGAGCGCGAGGTAGGTGCGCATCTCCCCACCCATATCATCTTCGCGGTACGCACTCGCGAGGATCGCGAGGAGCGTACGGTCGACGCCCAAGGACGGTTCGATGACATGCGGGATGAATTTCTCCTTCGACTCTTCGTCGAGGTAGGCGAGCGACGCGCCGGACCCCTTCTCGTGCGCCGAGAGATCGAAGTCGGTGCGGTACGCGAGGCCCCAGAGCTCCTTGCGGCCGAAGGGATAATCGAACTCGAAATCGATGGTGCGCTTGCTGTAGTGCGCGCGGTCGCCATCCCCCACCTCGAGCTCATGCACCATGCCGCTCGGCAGGCCGATCGCCTCGGCAAAGCGGTGCATCATCGCGCGCCACTCCTCGAACGCTTGCTCCCATGCGGACGGCGCGACGAAATACTCGACCTCCATCTGTGAGAGCTCGCGCAAACGGAAGATGAAATCGCGCGGCGCGATCTCGTTGCGGAAGGCTTTCCCTATCTGCGCGATGCCGAACGGCAGTTTCGGATGCACCGAGTCGATGACATTCTTGTAGTTCATGAAGATGCCGCCGGCGGTCTCCGGGCGCAGGTATACTGTCGCCGACTCGTCCTCCATCGCGCCGGCGTGCGTCTTGAACATCATGTTGAACTGACGCGCCGTGCCGAGCTTCCCGCCGCATTCGGGACAAATCGCTACATCGTCGAGGTGATCGGCGCGGAAACGCTTCTTGCACTTTTCGCATTCGACAAGCGGGTCGGAGAAACCTGCGACGTGGCCGGATGCTTCCCAGACTTTCGGATTCATGAGGATGGCCGCGTCGACGCCATACATGTCGTCGCGCCCGTCGCGGAACAGCGAGAGCCAGAGACGCTCGACATTCTCCTTCAAGACGACGCCGTGCGGACCATAGTCGAACGTGCCGGCGAGACCGCCGTATATCTCGGAACCCGGGAATACGAAGCCGCGCCTTTTTGCGAGAGAGACGATCTTTTCCATGAGGTTCTGGTCGTTCATATGGCTACAGAGTGAGGCAAAAGGCTTTCGGATGCAAGAAGGAGCATATGCGAGCCTATTGCACGATCGCGTTCGCCGGTACGTATCCCGGGTCCTGCGTCGTGGCCGTCGTGGCCGGGTCGGCGGTCGCAGATACCTGTACGCCGGCGAAGCGATCGTAGCCGGTGAAAGCGGGAGCGCTCGTGAGCGACACCACCGTGCCCCGCTGCGAGGTCGATGGCGTGAAGGAGACCTGGAAGATACCTTGCGCATCCCCGCCCTCGGCGAGGTCACCGGTGCTCCAGGTCAGGGTATTCGACGAGCTATCGTATGAGAAAGTGCCGGCGCCGGCTGTCTTCCCCGTGTAGGAGACGTAGGACGGCAAGGTCGCCGTCACCGTACCGCCGGCGACGGCGCTCCCCTTGTCTTGCGCATCCCACACGATCGAGTACGTGGTCGCCTGATTAGCGCGCGGCGGGACGGGACCGCTCGAACCGAGACCGCCCAGGGTGCGGGACGACACGGATGAGAGGTCGACCATCGTCGCGACCTTCACGGTCTGCACGGTCGACGAAGTCACCTGTTCCGGCACGTTCGACTGGCCCACCCGCATGCCCGAGACCGAGATGGCGAGCGCCACGGTCGGCGAAGGCGTGCCGACCGGCAGCGTCGAGAACGTGAAGGTGCCGATGCCCGAGGCGCCCGGCGCGAGCGAGGCCAGCGACGGATCGGTGTCCTTGCTGAAGATGATGGTGTGATTGGAGGAATTATAGAAGCCGCTCGTCGTCCGGATGCTATTGAAGTCGATCGCCGTGCCAGAGATCGCGACCGTCACCGACGCGTCGGTGACGGTCGTTGCGAGCGTATTGGCATAAGTGAGCGTGACGCTCTGCGTGCTCCCCGGCGTGATGACGACGTTGTTCGACGTATCGCCGTTGATAGCGAGATCCGTCGTGATGAACGGCGCCGCGATCGACACGGTCGCGTCCTGCGTCATGTAGGTGACGGCGAGCGTCTGGTCCTGCGCAGAGTTCGCCGTGCCGACCGTGAAGTGGAAGACGCGCTGCTCGCCGTCCTGCCCGGTGAGCGTGCCGGTGAGCGTGACTTGCTTGCTCGCGCCGGGCGCGAGCGTGCCGATGAGGAATGAGGAGTTGCTGAACGGTATCGACGAGGATGTCACCTGGAAGCCGAACGGGGACGGCGCAGAGATGACGACATTGCTGAGCGGGGCGGTCGCATTGCTGCGAACGGTGAGCGTGAACGTGAGCGGGTCGCCGGACACGGTCTCGCTGAGCGCATCGACCGACACGGAAAGCGGCGTCGAGGTGACCGCGAGCGCATATGAGGATTTCTTCTCGAAGATAGCGTTGCTGCCCGAGGTACCGTACGAGAACGAGACCGGGAGCGCAAGCGACTGCCCGGCTCCGCCGAAGACGACTGCCTTCACCGACCGCGTCACGGTCGCCCCGCTCGCGAGCGTGCCTAAGTTCTCCACATAGCGCGGATACGCGACGAGCATATCGGTCGCGCTTCGCGTCCCGGCGGGGAAATCGATCTCGATCGTCGCATTCTGTATCGCGACCGGATTCTTATTCGTGATGGTGAGCGAGAGCGGGACCGTATCGCCGCCGGCGATCGTCGTCGGGCCCTGGATATCGATCGTAACCTTGTCGGTGGAGACGGAATTACTGCCGTAGTAGAAGAAATAGCCGGCGGCGCCAAGCGCGACGAGGAAGAAGAGTACGGCCGCGCCGAGAAACAGGCTCGCGAGACGCACGTGTCGCTCGCCCTGGTGCGCCGCCACCTTCGGGAGCTCCTTCTCCTCCCACGCATGCGGGAGCGTGTGCTCTCCTGCAGAGTCGAGCCGCGCGCGCGGCCGCGGGATATCGACCGGCCTGTAGAGCGATTCGCGCGCTTGCTCGAGCGAGCCGAGTCCGTTTTCGTCTTCTCGAGGATGGATCGTCATCGCTATCAGTATACCCCACGCCGCGAAACGCTCCGCGAGACGTGCAGGACTTCAGAGCCCCGACGCGGCGATGCCGGTATTGATGCGCGCCACATACGTCTTCCGGTCCTCCACGACCGTCGTGAGGAGCGTTGGCGCGAAGTCGGCGGCGGTGCCCGGGATATCGCCGGTATCGAGCCCGAGCGCGGCGAGCACGCGGAGCACCGCGAGAATTTCAACGGCCTCGAGAAGATCATCTGGGACAGTCGCGAGAGCTTCGAGGAAGCCTCTCATGATCGGGAATATCTCTGCATCCTGCGTCTCGCCGGCGACCAATCGCAGCAAGAGGCCGGATACGCGCGCTACCCGGCCGCGCGCCGCTGCGCGCTCAAGCTGTGCAAACCAGCTTTCATCGAGTACAGCGCCCGTGACGCGCCACCCTTCTTTGCCGCGCACGAGCACGATCTCGCTCTCGGCAAGGGTCGCGAGCGCGGCGGCAAGCTTCGCGCCCGTCTTGCGCAAGCTCTGCGCCCGGGCGTGCACGAGCCCGAGGTCGCTCGTGAGCAGCGCGACGAACGTGTTCGCTTCGCCCCCGTGCGTGCGTGCGAGCACCAGACCGCGCGTCTCGTACTTATGCCGCATTGCGGACCAGATCGAATCGCACCTCGCCCGTCGAGAGGATCGCGTGGTACTTCCCTTCCGGACCGATTTCCGTACGCGCAACGTCGCTCGGAGCGAACCCCTCGGCCTTGCGCGCCTGCGCGACCGCGCTCGCCATCTCGCGCTCGTCGCCCTCCTTCACCAGCTCGGGCGTAAGCTCGAAATCAAAGCAGGTTTCCTTTGCGCTCATGATTATTTCTTTTACATTGAGCTCCTCAGCCAAGATATCTGCCAATTCTTTGGGGAGCGCGCCAGCAAAAGAGAGCGATGAGAGGGGCTGGCGCAGTCTCATCCCGCCTTCTTGTCGTTTGCGCAACCCGACTGATGCCAGAGCACGAACTGCCTCCATATCTGCATCGAGTTGCATATCTGCATCTCCAGGTAGAGGCCAATCTGCAAGATGCACACTGATAGGATCCGAATCGCTCTTCACTTTCCCATAGATATCTTCCGCGATGAACGGCGCGAAAGGCGCGATGAGGAGTGCGGCCGTACGGAGCGTATCGCGCAGGGTCGCGAGCGCGGCGGCGTCGCCGTTACGCGCACGGTCACGGATGCGACGCACATACCACTGCGAGAGATCCTCCATTAACAAACTGAATTGTCGTGTTGCATCGTATGGCTTGTAGTCGTCCAGGGCTTTAGTCATGATGTGGATTGTGATGTTCAAGCGTGTCTTCATCCAACGATCAATGACCTGTTCCTCTCCACCGCCCTGCACATCCCTGAATAGTTCGTAGAACTTCGCACTGTTATCGAGCCACGAGAGGACTTTCGCCGCTTCCTTCACCGTCTTCTCATCGTAATTCTTAGTATCGCCGGGACCCGTCACGCTGTACATCCAGAAGCGAAGCGTATCGACGCCCCACTTCTCGATCTCGATCCACGGATCGACGACATTCCCCTTCGACTTGCTCATCTTCTGCCCCTCGGCGTCGAGCAGGTGCCCGAGCGAGATGACGTTCTTATAGGCGGCGCCGCGCCCGGCGAGCGTGCCGACCGCGAGCAGCGTGTAGAACCAGCCGCGCGTCTGGTCGATGGCCTCGCTGATGAAGTCGGCCGGGTATGCGACTTTTGACAGGAACGCGTCGAGCGACTCTTTACTGCGCTCCTTCGCCGATTGCGCGAACGGCATCGCGCCGGAGTCGAACCACACGTCCATCACCTCCTTCACGCGCCGGAGCTCGGTGCCCTTGTCGGAGACAAGGACGACATCGTCGATATACGGCCGATGCAGATCGAGCTCGTAATCGTCATTATGCGGAAGCGGTACGAAATCGAGCGTACATACCTCAGCCTGCCTAACTGATGCGATTACCGAATCAAGTATCTTCGCTGACCCGGCGATATCAGCCCCGGCGATGACAGTATAGAACGATTCGAATGCGATGCCGTGCGTAACGATGAGTATCTTCTCCCCTGCGCGCTCGCGCTCAACGTCATAGAGGAACGAGCCGAAGCGACGCTTCGCATCGAGATAGCTCTCTCCGCCCGGCACCGGGTCGGCGAAACTATGCGCGGTCCGCCATGCTTGCAGCTCTGTGAAGCTGTCTTTCTGATCGAATTCGCCAAACTGGAATTCGCGTAGCCGATCGTCGTAGATGATCTCCTCTTTCGGATAGCCGAGCGTCTCGGCGACGAGCTCAGCCGTCTGTCGCGCGCGCAGGAACGGCGACGCATAGATCCTCTGTATGCCCTTCCCCACGAGCTTCTCAGCCGCATCGCTCACCTGCGCGCGGCCCTTCTCGGTGATCGGATTGGTGGTGACGCCGTCGGAATCGAATATGTTTTTCACATTCCCTTCGGACTCGCCGTGCCGCATCACGAAGTAGGCGTTGCCCGACTTCTTCGTGCGTGCTTTGAGCTCATCGATGGAACCGATGACGAGCTGTTCGGCGCCGTCCGCGCTCTGCCAGACCGGCAGCGGCGTGCCCCAGTACCGCTCGCGGCTGATCGCCCACTCCTTCGCGCCCGCGAGCCACTCGCCCATGCGGCCATCGCGGATGTAGGCGGGCTCCCAGTGGATCTTGTTATTCTCAGCGACGAGCTTCTCGCGCAGGTCGAGCATGCGGATGTACCACGAGTCGCGCGCGTAGTAGATGAGCCGCGTCTTGCAACGCCAGCAGAAGGGATACGTGTGTTCATGCTTCTCCTTCGCGAAGAGCAGGCCGCGTCCGGCGAGATCCTTCACGATGTCGACCGCGACGTCTTCATCGCCGACGAAGCGACCCTCGAGGAAGCCGGTGCCGCTGATGAACTTCCCCTCCGGATTCACGAGGTGCACCTTCGGCAAACCGACTTTGTTGCCGAGTTCGAAATCTTCCTGCCCGTACATGACCGCCGTGTGCACGATGCCGGTGCCGTCCTCGGTCGTGACGAAGTCCGCAGCGTATACCTGAAACGCTTTATCAAATTTCGGCTTCTCACTGTCTGCCGCTAGGTCTCTCGCGTACCCGTAGAGCGGCTTGTAGGCCTTGCCGATGAGCGATGTCGCCGGCACATCCGCGATGCGCTTCCACTCCGCCCCGAGCACGGTCGCGGCGCGAGCGTCCGCGAGGATGACACGCTCGCCGTCTTTCTCGTATGTGCCGTACGCGATATTCCCGCCTACCGCGAGCGCGACGTTCCCGGGAAGCGTCCATGGCGTCGTCGTCCAGGCGAGGAGATAGGTGCCGGGTTTATCAAGCAGTTCGAACTTCGCGGTGATGGTGAGGTCCTTCACGTCTTGGTACCCCTGCGCGAGCTCGTGCGAGGAAAGCGCGGTCCCGCAGCGCGGGCACCATGGCACGATGCGATAGTCCTTATACAAGCGGCCGTCCTTCGCCGTCTTCGCGAGCAAGTGCCAGACCATCTCCATGTAGGCGCTGTCGAAGGTGAAGTAGGCCTTCGATTCGTCGACCCAGTAGCCGATGCGCTTCGTGAACTTCGCCCAGAGGTCGATGTATGCAAAGACGCTCTCACGGCATTTCGCATTGAATGCGGCGACGCCATACTTCTCGATGTCGGGCTTCCCGGTGAAGCCAAGTTCCTTCTCGACTTGCAGCTCGACCGGGAGACCGTGCGTATCCCAGCCGGCACGGCGATTCACGCGGTAGCCGCGCATCGTCTTGTAGCGCGGGATCGCGTCCTTGAACGCGCGGGCTTCGAGGTGGTGGATGCCCGGCTTCCCGTTGGCCGTCGGCGGGCCCTCGTAGAAGACGAAGTCGCCTTGGGGAGATGCTTTCTCGAGCGATTTCTCGAAGATGCGCTCCTTCTCCCAGAAGGCGAGTATCGCCTCTTCGCGCTTCGCGGCATCTGACTTCTCGGGCATATCGGCCATATCCGCTTATCGTAACGTTTACAAGGCAAAAATGAAACAGCCACGGAAGTCCATGGCTGTTTGCCTATCGCTTATGCGCTCATTGCTGCCGAAGCGCCATAGGGTATCCGCAAGCTTCGGAAGAAGCTGTACGGGCTCGCGTGCTCAAGTATCGTCTTGGCAAAAGCGAGCACGTGCTCGGGAATCTGGTACGTCGGGTTCCCCGCCGGACCATGCTGCAAGAAGCGAGTGAACTTCGCCGCTTCGTGCTGCGCATTGAATGCGCCTGACACCATGCTTGCGAGCGTCGCTCGATGGAAAAACATCACCACCGAACAGTCACACTTCTGTATCGCCTCCTTGATGCACTGACCTGAGGTGCTTCCGTTTCTCTTTTTTTTTCGATACCATATCGCCCCCTCTCAATCACGACGCACGGGTGTGCAGTCTGCGAGTGAATCTAACGCTTGGAATCCTTCCCTGCAACCTGGTCACTGTGGACGAGCCGTCTCCTCCGCCCGCGCCTTCACTTCGCGATAGTGTCTCTGCGCCGCGCGACAGCGCTCCGCGAATGTCGGGGCGAACAACGAACTCCCCTTGTTCTCCTCATAATCGAGGTCCGCCAGGTACATCTGGAGAGCCGCTTCCTTCAATTCCGTATCGGTGATGCCGCTTCGGTCAGTCATACCAGTCTCCTATTCCCCTGTCCGCACGAAATGTACGTACCGCGTTTGAATCTAACGCGTGAAATGCATCTATGCAACTTACCGCCAAACGAGGCAAACGACGGGAGAAAAGCGGCCCGCAGGCTTACTGGAGTCGGACAGAATGTCCGAAATTAAATAGGTGCGGCGGAGGCCGCATCCTTATCCAGCAAGCAACCATGGTCCCCACAGCTTTGTGCGGGGTTGCTTACATCCTCTCCGGCGCGGGTATGCCGAGGAGCGAGAGGCCGTTCGTCATCGTGTTCGCGAAGGCGCGCGCGACGCGCTGCTTGTACGCTTCCTCGGGGCTGCCGAGCACTTGTTCGGATGCATAAAAAGAGTTCCAGGCGGCGGCGAGCTCGGTGAGGTACGTCGTGAGCAGGTTCGGCGCGAGCTCCCGCGCGGCGCGAGCGGCGACCTCCGGGAAATGCGCCATGAGGCGCTCGATGACGTAGGGCGCCGCCGGCATGGCGGCGCCGTTCTCGCCGCTCGCGGCATAGGCGATGATCTTCTTCGCGCGCACGAGCGCGTACTGCAAGTACGGTCCCGAGTCGCCTTCGAGCGAGAGCGACTTCTCCGGGTCGAAGATGATGTCCGAGCCCGGCCCTTGGCGCAGCACCATGTACTTGATCGCGCCTATGGCGACCTGCTCAGCGATGAGCGGATCGG
>DATKTL010000016.1:0-3300 GCA_035531095.1 Minisyncoccota bacterium
CGCCGTGTATTTCCAGAGCAGGAGTTTCTTGCCGGTGTAATAGTTGAAGCCCGCCTCAAGCACCTCGATGAACGGTTTGCCGTTTATCTTGTAGAACGCGAGCGCCACGCCGAGGCCTACGACCGGCAGGGAGAGCAGGGCGGCAAAGAAAAACGACAGATAGGAGAAGAAGACGACGACCAGCCCCGCCGTACCGGCGACGTAGATGAATTGCCTCAAGGTCAGCGGGCCGATGATCTTGTCTTCGACCTCGATGAATTGCGGTACCTGGTACTCCATTCCGTACAGTATACCCCGCAAGATATCTTTTATTCAGTGCGTTGTGCACGCCCGCGTCAGGCGCTCATCCCGGTGATGAGGCTGAAGAGCCATACGACGAGATCGAAGAACGGTCCGACGAACAGGTACGAGAAGATGATGAGGAAGAAGATGAGCGACAGCACCCCGGCGCCGCGCATCTTCTGCTCGAAACGGTTGAGACCGGAAGCGAGGTGCCACGGGAGCGCGCTCCGCAGTACGGTGAAGCCGTCTAAGGGCGGGAACGGGATCAAGTTGAAGACGCCGAGGAAGAGGTTGACGAAGGTGATGGTCACCGCGAGCGAGAGCGCTGCAGGAGAGAGGCTCGCCGCGCCGAAGCGCACGATGAGGCCGAATATGAGGGCGAGGAGGAGGTTGGTCGCTGCGCCGGCGGCCGCGACGAAGGTCTCGCCCCAGCGCTTGTTCCGCAGGTTGTAGGGGTTGTACGGCACCGGCTTGGCCCAGCCGAAGAGCATCGAGGAACCGGAGAATACGAGCAGTGCCGGGATGACGAACGAGCCCATGAGGTCGATGTGCGGCAGCGGGTTCATGGTGAGCCGGCCGGCGAGGCGCGGGGTCGGGTCCCCCTCCGCATCGGCGGCGTAGCCGTGCGCCACCTCGTGGGCGATGATAGAGATGATAAGGACGATAAAGGAGAGGATGGTGGCCATAGTTGCTCGTTTCGTATCCTATGCTACCATGCGGGGACTATGGCACGAGCTTGTGAAATCACCGGAAAGAGCACGCAGGTAGGCGGGCGCTACTCTAATCGCGTCCGCGCGACGCAGTTCAACCCGACCGGCAAGGTCCGCCGCAAGGCCAACCTCCAGAAGCGCCGCATCTACGTGCCGGAGCTCGAGAAGACCGTCATCGTCGACGTCTCGATGAAGGGCTTGAAGACTATCAAGAAGAACGGCGCTTTCGCTACGCTCAAGAAGGCAGGCGTCATCTAGCTCGTTCGGAAGGAAAAGCCCCGTTCTGCGGGGCTTTTCCTTTTCCCTACTCCCCCGTACGGCGTGTGGTACATTTTATGTCTATGACCTACACAGCAAAAACATTCAATCTCCCGACACTCACCGGGCTGTCGGCGGAACAAATAAAGGTGCACCTCGGTCTGTATGAGGGCTATGTGAAGAACGTGAACTTGGTGATGGCGACCATCGCTGCGTACCAGCAAACGGACGACGAGGGCGGCAAATACGCGATAACCGAACTGCGCCGCCGCTTCGCCTTCGAGTTCGACGGTATGCGCATGCACGAATACTACTTTGAGCAGTTTGAGGGCGAGAAAGGCGGAAGTCAGGAATCAGCGCTCGCGAAGGCGGCCGCGGATAAGTACGGAAGCAGCGAGAACTTCATCAAGCATATAAAGGAAGTGGCGGGTACGCGCGGCATCGGCTGGGTGGTCGTGTACTACGACCCGCGCGGGAAGTCACTCCACACGGTCTTCGTGGGTGATCATGAGCTCGGCCAGCTCGCCGGCCTCCCTGTCATTCTCGCGCTGGATATGTGGGAGCACGCCTTTATGGTGGACTATGTGCCCGCCGAGAAGAAGAATTATGTGGACGCCTTTTTGGCGAACCTCAACTGGAGCGTCGTCGAGAAGCGTTTTGACACGGCAATGAGTGCCGCATAGGCGACGAGCACGAGCCAGAACGGAAAAGGAGGGAGCGCAAAGGCCGCGAACGGGAGTTCGGCGGCCTTTTGCGCGACGAAGATGAAATAGCGCATCAGGATGAGCGCAGGGAATCCTACGACGGTGGCGACGGTCGGGATGAACGGCCCCACCGTCATACCGACGACGCCCGCGGCGGCGGCGAGCGCCATCGCGAGCGGTACGAACGTATTGACGAGCAGGTTCGCCGGCAGGGCGACGAGCGAGAGGAGTCCGATGTCGTAGAGGAGGAGCGGGAGCACGGCGATTTGCGCGGCGAGCGTGGTCGCGATCGTGTTCGCCCAGAAAGGCCGCAGGCGCGTGAGGCGCACCTCGATGATCGGCGAGAGCCAGATGATGCCGGCCGTCGCCGCGACCGAGAGGCCGAATCCCGGGTCGAAGACGAGGTAGAGCGGATTCCATACGAGCATCACGAGGACGGTGAAGAGCAGCGCGCGACTCGCGGCGTAGGAACGCCCGGTCGCGCGCGCATAGAGCGCGATGACGGCCATGATAGCGGCGCGCACGGCCGTGGCAGAGATGCCCGCGATGCCGACGAAGAGGAGGAGCGCCGCGCCGCCGGCAAAGAACTGGAGGCGGCGCGGCAAACGGAGGAGGGCGAGAAATGCCATCACCCATTCGGCTACTATCATCACGTTGTATCCGGAGAGCACGATTATCTGCACGAGTCCCGAGCGTGTAAACGCATCCTGGAGCGTGGGCCCTAGCCCTTGCTTCCCTCCTATCACGATGCCGCCGGCGAGAGCCGCATCCGGCATCGGCAATGCACGGTGGAGCCCGTCGAGGAATGAATGTTTTATGCGCGCCAAAGCCGCGGGTACGGAATACCACGGCGCCGGTTCTACCGTATGCATTGAGCCGAAAGAAATAAGAAAGCGGATGCCGCGTGCTTGCAGGTATTTGTCGTATCGGAATGTGCGGCCGTTATCTGTTTCAAATGCTTGCGGGAGAGAAAGCGTCCCGTACACGCGCACGCGGTCGCCGACTTTTACATCGGTAGAGAGCGGCATCACAGCGAGCATTCCCACATCCCCCACCTCAATCCCGATGCGCTGATTCTTCTCGCGTACATCGGGATCGCTCACCACGATGCCTTCGTATGACACGCGATGCCGCAGGTCGCGCATAAATGCTTCCGGCGCGGGCGTATCAGCAACTGCCGAGCGCACCATCCCGAACGCGACGCACAAACAAAAAACCGCGCCAAGCGAATACGCAAGGCGCGGCTTCCAAAATACCGCGGCACCAAATAGCGCTACAAGAATCAGCACGAACGCCACCGGTTCCCACTGGAATATAAAAAGCGAGCGGAAAAATATCCCGCTCGC
>DATKTL010000017.1:0-16221 GCA_035531095.1 Minisyncoccota bacterium
GTATCGCCGCCGCCGACGACCGAATGAGCTCCCGAACTCGCGACTGCGCGCGCGAACGCATCGGTCGCGTCGGTGAATCCGTTCTCGTAATTGCCGAGCGGGCCGTTCCAGAGGATCGACTTCGTGCCGCGCGCGAGCTCCGCGAGGAGTGCGATCGTCCCCGGGCCGTGGTCGAGGACGATCTCATCGGCATGCGCATGCCCGTTGGTCGCGATGCGGGCATGAGATCGCGCGTCCGGCGTGAGCGCGACGCTCGCCGGGATGACGAGCGAATCGACCGGCAGCACGAGTCTCGGATCGTGGAGTATCGGTACGATGCTGTCATCGATGGTGTCGGAGACGAGCGACTTGCCCACGGGCTGCCCCGACGCTTTGAAGAAATCGTTCGCGAGCGCGCCGCCGACGAAGACATGATCATAGGTCGCCAAGAGCGATGTGAGGACGGCTTCCTTCGTCGCGAATTTCGCCCCGCCGATGACAGCGAGCGACGGACTCTTCGGCGTCCGCGCGGCCGTGAGCTCGCGCACTTCCTCTTCAAGCTGCAGGCCTGCGTAGGACGGGAGCAGTTTCGGGACGCCGACGATCGAGGCGTGCACGCGATGGCACGTATCGAAAGAATCTTCGACGAAGATGTCCGCCAAGGCCGCGAGCTCGCGCGCGAATGCGGGGTCGTTCATCCGCTCACCGCGATCGCGGCGCAGATTCTCGAGCACGAGGATATGGCCGGGGAGAAGATCGCGAACGGCTGCACGCGCGCGCGGCCCGATGGTCTCACCGAAGAACGAGACATGCGGCGTGAGCTTGCCGAGCGCCTCTGCGACCGGTGCGAGCGTTTCGGTCCCCGCTTCGCCGATGTGGCTTATGAGTATCACGCGCGCGCCGCGCTCGGCGAGGAATCGGATGGTCGGGAGTGCGCGCCGCAGCCGATAGTCGTTCATGACTCTTCCCGCTTCGACCGGGACATTCAGCGCTGCCCGCACGAGCACCGGGATGTTCTCGAGGGCCGGTATGTCGCGGACGGTCCGCATGCTAGGAGAGCTCTTTTACGAGCGCGGCGAATGTCCGCTCATCGACAGAGGCGTGCCCGATGAGGAAGCCGTCGATGCCTGTCGCGCGGGCGAGGTCGCGGATATTCCCGGGCTCGACGGATCCTCCATAGAGCACGAGCGCCCGCGACGCGCTCTTCCCCGGGAGGAGTTCCGAGAGCACTTTGCGGATATAGAGCACCATCTCGGTGAGGTCGTTCGGGCCGATAGCGCTCTCGGCGGTCTTGCCGATGGCCCAGAGCGGTTCATAGGCTATAACGACACACGCGCGTTCTTTAGGGGTGAGCGCCGCGAATGCCGCAGTCATCTCTTCGCGCACGAAGGCAAGGTACTGTCCATCGTGATCGCGCTCCTTCTCGCCGATACAGAGGATGGGGGTGAGGTCGCAGGCGAGCGCGTGGGCGAGCTTCTCCGCGACGATAGTGTTCGTGTCTCCAGCCGCTCGGCGCTCGGAATGACCGACAATCGCATAGGTCGCGCCGGAAGCCGCATAGGTCTGCGCGGTCGTCTCGCCGGTCTCAGCGCCCCCGGTAGTCGCGGAGACGTCTTGTGCGGCATACGCGATACGCGACGTATTCTTCAGTGCGAACGCTCCCAGGAACGGTGCGGGCGGCGCGAGCACGATCCGGTTGTCAGTCGCACGCGCGAGCTTCTTGCTCGCCGCGACGAGCTTCCCGGCTTTCTCGAGATCCTCGATATACGCTTTCCAGTTGGCGACAATGAGCATGAGGAAAGCATACCACGCGACTACCGGACCGCTCGGTGTCGCTTGATGCGGACGGTTACTGCTGTTTCCAGTCGACGAATTGCCACTGGGACGAGGTGACCGGAGTGAACGGCGGCGGGTTCGTCGAGTTCTGCCGATCGAATACCGAGGTACCGCCGGAGTAGCCTGACACGCCGCCCGGGCACGTGCCCCCCACGAGCCATGCGGTCACCGGCCGCAAGGTCGAGACGACCGTGCCGAACTGATTGAGATCCGATCGATAAGCGTAGTTCGTGTTGCAGGCATACCAATTGCGTCCGAATACGCCCGATTGCGCGACAAAGATACCATCCATCGTGAGGTTCGCGGGCGAGTTCGGGCCGATGAGCACGTCGTGCGACGCGATGGCGGTGAGGCCGGCGGTTCCATCGAAAGCGGTGTAGATGATGTTATTCGGCACGACGATATTCGGATAGATGCCCTGGTCCGCAACGTCGGCCGCGACGACGGTGGCTTTCGTCGAGACGGACCCCTCGAGCCATACGTTGTCTTCGACAAAGATGACGCCGCAGTTTGTCGGGATGCTGTAGGTGCCGAGCGCCGTCTCGCTGCTGATGAGCGAATAATCGCGCGTGAAGCCCTGCGCCGAACCGTCGGCGGGATAGGACGAGAGGTTGGTGGCGACTGCCGTGACCTTGTTCACCGTGACCGTGCCGTTGCCGTTGAAGATGAGATGGTAGCCGAGATGCGGATTCTTCGACGTCGATATGCGTGGGAAGTAGAGGCCGGACGTCTGCGCCACCGTCTTCAGGGAGGAGAAGCTCGCGGCGATGGCGGAGAAATCGACCTGCGGCGTCGGATAGTCCCAGAGATTCTGATTCGTCCCGTTGCCGAACACGCCGGGAACGGTCTGGGCGGGATTGCAGTTGAAGCTCGAGTCGCACGACCACGTGGAGACCGATGAAGTGACCGGCGCGTTCGGGCTGCCGTCCATACGGATGCCGTTGTTGCTATGGAGCGGGCCGTAAAGAGGACCGCCGCCCCACCAGACGCCCGCGTTGAGGATCATGTTATACCGGGCGACCGAGGGCTCCGCGTAGCGCGCCCATATCGTCGACGACGTGCCGGGCCCGTCAGTCGGGGCGCCGGTGCTGGTGACGTCGATCGATTGTACGACGCCGCACGCGCTGTTGCCGACGATCGAAAGCGTGTAGGTTCCGGCGGTCCCCCCTTGCGGGTCGGGGTAGCTGGTCGTATAGGGCCCCGCGTGGCCGGTGCCATCCTGCGTGTCGCCGGGGAAATGCGAGAGGTACCAGCGGTAATGCTCAAGACCGGCCTCGGCTATGTCGAATGCTTCGGCGCGGTGGAGGGTGACGTCCTGCAAGCGATTCTGAGCGAGCACGAAGCCGGAGAGCGCGACGAGCAGCGTGAAGAATATGCCGCCGAAGACGATGACGAGAAGCATGATGGAACCGCGGAGCCGGGGGGTGTTCATAGCTGTGTCTTGAGATTGCGGAGCGTCGCGCCGCCGGAGAGCGTGAAGGAGACCGGCGCCCGGTTTATGTTGGTATCGATGACGACAGTCGTCTCTATCGACGCTACCTTCGATACGTCTACCGGCGCGGCCAGTTCGGCGCCGCTATCGTCGAAGTAGCGGAAGATAGGCGTCGCAGGGTCATTCACGATCGAGCTCGCGACGGTCGTCGTGGCCGCGAGCGCGCCGGCATACGAGGGCGGGTTCCCCGCCGGCTCTGCGACCGTCCGATAGAGCGTGCCGCTCTGGAGCGTATAGGTCACGCGTTCGATGGCGCTATCGCTGATCACGTTCGCATAGAACGTGATCGATGAGGTCGCCGCGCTCTCGATGGGATACGAACCGTCGCTCCCGTAGGAAGCTTCGCGCATATAGTGCATGGCGTCTTCGACGCTGCGCCGCGCTTGCGCCACCGCCGACGATTGTTCGAGCGTGTAGGCATTCGTCTTGTAGAAATAGGAGAGGAGCGTGCCGAGCGTGACCATGATGAGCGCGGTCATGGCGATGACGACGATCGTCTCGATGAGGGTGAACCCAGCCCCGCAGCGCTTGCCGCAAGCGCTGCGGGGCTGGATGAATCCGGATGCAGCACCCTTCGTCATGGCAGTATCACGGTGGTCGTCGCGGTATTCCCGGAGACGCCGATGCTCGGGATCACGGTCGTCGTGTGCCCCGGAGCGGATACGGTAGCCGAGTAGGTCGTCGATGCGAGGCCGTTGAAATAGGCGAGGCCGCATGCGGACGCAGGGATCGTGGCGGCATAGCCGCTCGTGGCGAGCGTCGCTTGCGCATCGCCGACGGCGTTCCCTGCGCTATCCGTGACCAGGAGCGGGAGCGCATAGGCGGTCGGCGTCCCGATGAGGAGGGCGGTCGTGGTCGCCGAGGCGGGCGCGAGCGGGTACGGCGCCGCCGGACAGCTCTCGATGAGCCGCGCTCCCTGGAGCGCGATCGAATAGGCGTCCCACTCGAGCGTCTCAGTCTTCCCTGCTGCGCTTCCGGTCGTGTCATTCACGATGGTCTTATAGATGGGCGTGCTGCTCGCGTCAGAGCCGATGGTCTTGGTGCCGGTGAGCGTGAAGGCGATGTTCGGGAGCGGCGCGGGCCCCTCGGTGTGTGAAAGCGACCAGAGCGAGAGAGCGGGGGTCGTGGTCGTCGAGTCGCTCGTGAGGTCCGCTTCGAGCGCGAGCGCGGGATAGCTCGAAGTGGCTATGCTCGTGAGCGATACCGGGAACGACGAGAAGCCGGCGATGTTCCCCGGTAGCACCGCATCCGGGAGCGGCGTACCGGATGCGTCATCGACGTGCACGACTGCGCTCGTCCCGGTGGTCGTCGCTATCGCCACCGAGAGGATCCCCCACCCGTCGAGATAGCCGGGCGCGATGGTTACAGAACGGGCGGAGCCCGAGAGCGCCTGGCTTGCGAGCGTGAGCGCGCCGCCGCCGGCCGCCGTCTCGCTCTGGCTCGCAAGCTTCGAGGCGTCGGCGAACGCGTCGCTGAAGACGGTGGTCGTCGCGAGCGCGAAGCTCGAGAGTGTGAGTGTCGCCAGCTGGTCGATTGCGAAGGTCGCGCTCGTCGTCTGATTCTTCACTATCGTAAGATAGCCCGGGGTCGGGTTCACGTTCTGGGCCGTGTGTGCATATGTCTGCGCGCTCGAATACCCTGCGCGTGATACGTATATCTGGTAGGCCGAGGAGGTCGCCGCACCGTCGATCGTCACGAGGCCGGCAGTATTAGTGAACGTAGTGAAATCGACGGCCGGCGAGAGCGTATCATTGACGACCCGGACGCTCGCGCCTCCCAAGTCCGCTCCGCCCGCATCGACGACATGCAGGGAGAGCGTCCCGCCGCCGGTCGAGGTCTCTATGCCCGGCGGGGCGAAATTCGAGACAAGCGAGACCGACTTCGCCAGCCCGTAGATCGAGTACGACACGGTCACCTCCCCTATCTTGTAGTCGGTCGTGATGCCGTTGGTGTCGTTCGCTCCCGTGCCGTCAGCCGGATCGTCGGCGTATTCGACGAACGTGTGCGTCGTGTAGGGGACGCCGTCGACCGTCGAGGTCGCGTATTGCGTGATGGTCCCCGCTGGTATGCCGCCCACCGTGCCGAGCGCATCGTAGGAGATGCCGCGCATGTATTCCATCTGCGTGCTGGCGAGCTCGACGGCCGCCGATTTCGCTTTCGTCAGCGTGGAGAGCGCAAGCGATGCGCGCAAGATGCTGAAGAGAGCGAGGAAGACCACCAGCAAGAGCGCCACGCCGACGATGACGTCGATGAGGCTGAACCCCGTTAGAGGCAGGGCGCGCGCTCCTTCGAGGCAGGCCTCTAACGGGGTGAACTCATGCCGGCGGCGGGACATCAGAAGGCCGATGAGAGCGAATAAATAGGCGCGATCATCGCGACGGCGAAGACGCCGACGAAGGCGCCGATGACGAGCATGAGGACCGGTTCGATGATCGTCGAGAGATCCTTCGTCTTCTCCGCGACGTCGGCTTCGTAGAATTCAGCGACCTGTTTCAGCATGCCGGTGACGTTGCCCGTCTCCTCGCCCACCGCGAGCATATCGCTCATCAGCAGCGGGTAGAGCTTCGCGTGCTCAGAGAACGACACCGAGAGGAGCTCCCCTTTCCGCACGTGCATCTCAGCCTCATCGATGACGCGCGCGAACGGCGCCGCATGGACGACGTCTTTCGTGATAGCGAGCGCATCAAGCACCGGGACGCCGGAAGAGAGGAGCGAGGAGAGCGTCCGCGCGGCACGCGCCGCGTAGGTTTCGCGGATGAGCTCGTTTATGACCGGCACCCAGAGCGCGGCGGCGAGCACGATGCTCCCCCCGAACCGCGACCGGACGAACAGCACCCCGCCGACGACGAGGATAACGAGGGCGGAGAGTACCAGCGCGACATTCCCGACGAGGAAGTCTGAGAGCGCGACGATCATCCGGGTCGCAAGCGGCACCTGGACGCCGAGCTGGGTGAACGTGCTGGTCAAGGTCGGCACGACATAGATGAGCATCAGGATGCCGACGATGACGACTGCCGTGATGACGATCGCCGGGTAGATCATCGCGCCGCGTATCTTGCGCACCAGTTCATCCGAGCGCTCCATCTGGAGGCCGACGACCGAGAGCGAATCGGCGAGCGAGCCGGATTCCTCCCCGGCCTTCGCCATGGCGACGAAGAGGTCGGAAAAGACGTTCGGGTAGGCGGCAAGCGCTTCGTGGAACGACGACCCCTTCCGTATCGATTCGGAGAGTCCGGCGACGATCGTCTTGAGATGCTTATTGCTCGACTGCCGTTCGGTGACCGAGAGGGCTCGCGCGAGCGAGAGGCCGGCGGTGAGCATCGCCGCGAGATTCTTCGCCATGCGGCTGATCTCGACATGCTTCACGCCGGTGCCGAACGAGATGAAGAGCCATGCCGGGAGTTTGAATCTTCCGCTCAGATCCGAGAGCGCGATGACCGTGCCGCTCTCCTTCTGTACCTGGTCGTATACGGCGAAGCGCGTCGGCGCCTCGATGATCTCCGTCCGGTCCGGCTGCCCCTCCTTCCGTATCGTGACGCGGAATTTCATGCCTACTCAGAGACCGCGCGGAGGACTTCCTCGAGGCTCGTGATGCCGCGCGCGGCTTTGTAGAGACCGTCCTCGATCATCGTGAGCATGCCCTCCTTCTTCGCTTGGTCTTCGAGCGCTTCGCTCGTGCTCGCATGCAGCATGATGTCGCGGACGGCCGGCGAGATGGCGAGCACCTCGTGGATGCCGATGCGGCCTTTGTAGCCGTCCTCGCATTCGGCGCTCGGGGCTGGGTGGTAGAACGGGACGTCGTCGAGCGAGGAGTCGGCCTTCACAAGCTTCTCGTCGGCGAGCGTTTTGAAGGCGATAGCGAACTCGGCATCGCTTGCGACTTTCGCCCGTGCGGTCGCGTCGAGCGCATAGGATTCCTTGCCTTCGCAGAGCTTGCGCACGAGGCGCTGGCCGACGATGACACGGATGGTCGAGACCAGGAGGAACGGCTCGACGCCCATGTCGATCAGGCGCGGTATCGCGCCCGCGGCGCTGTTGGTGTGGATGGTCGAGAGGACGAGGTGGCCGGTCAGCGCGGCGTTGATGGCGAGCGAAGCGGTCTCACTGTCGCGGATCTCGCCGACCATGATGATGTCCGGGTCCTGGCGCACGAGCGAGCGGAGGCCGTTCGCGAACGTGAAGCCTATCTGCGGGTTCACCTGCGTCTGGTTGATGCGCTTCATCTGGTATTCGATCGGATCCTCGATGGTCGAGATGTTCACGTCGGGCCGGTTGAGGATGTCGAGCATCGTGTAGAGCGTCGTCGTCTTGCCGGAGCCGGTCGGGCCGCTGATAAGGATGATGCCCGTCGTCTGCTTGAGCGCGTGGTGGATGCGTTCCGTGTTGTCGCCGTGGAAGCCGAGCGCCTCGAGCGTGAAGCCTTCGCCGGTCTCGCGCAACAGGCGCATGACCGTCTTCTCGCCGAAGAATGTCGGCAGGATCGAGACGCGGAACGAGACGCGGTCAGCTTCCGTCTCCATCTTGAACCGCCCGTCCTGCGGCAGGCGCTTCTCATCGAGCTTCAAGTTGGAGAGCACCTTGATGCGCGCGATGATGCCGGCCGCGGCGGCTTTCGGCAGGGTCATCGCATCGTGGAGGATGCCGTCGATGCGGTAGCGGACGAGCACCTGGTCTTCTTGCGGCTCGATGTGGATGTCGGAGGCGCCCTGTACGATGGCATGCCGCAGGAGCGTGTCGACGATGCGCACGATCGGCAGATCCTCGGCCATTTTCTTGAGGTCGTCGCCCGAGAGATCCTTCCCTCCTTCGGCGACCACGCGTATCTTCCCCGCCTCGGTCGAGATGATGTCGCCAAACTCGTCCTTGAGCGATTTCTGATACTGCAAGAGCGCGTACTTGATGCTCTCGGTATCAGTGAGCCGCGGCAGTATCTTGAGCCCCGTCTTCTTGCCGATAGCCTCGATAGAAGCGAGGTCTTCGGCATCGAGCATCGCGACCTCGAGCGAGCCATCCCCTTTCTTGTACGCGATGATGTTGTGCGTGCGCGCGATCGGTTCCGGTATGAGCGAGAGGATATCGGTCGGGATCTTGTGCTCTTTCAGGTTCACGAACGGGATCCCGAGCACGTACGCCTGGATGCGGCGGAGCGCGTCCTCCGTGAGCGAGCCGCGCGAGACGAGGATATCGCCGAGCGACTGCCCGCGCTTCGCTGCCTCGACCGCGGCATCATCGATCTCCTTCTTCGCGACGAGCCCCGAGTCGGTGATGAATTCTTTCAGCTCCCCTTCTGAGACATGCATATAGGGTGCAGTATACCTCGCGAGATGCCGGTCATACGGCGCGCAACACGGCGAGTGTGGGATATCCTCGCCGGAGCGGCGCATGCTCGCTCGCCGCGGCGCGGCGACGATTGACTCCGCGGTCGTATCTGGTATACTGCCGACACCTTGAATGTCCGTTCCGCGGACATTTTTGTTAGAATAGGACTATTAGCAGAGACATACACATTCCATATGATTGATTTGAAAACCATGGGTGCCGTGCTCGGAGAGTTCGAGGATCGAGGTATCAGCCGGGCGACGATGGTCGACGCGATCGAGAATGCCATGGCGACCGCGTACAAGCGCGAATACGGCAAGCGCGGCCAGGTCGTGCGCGCCAAACTCGACCTCAACTCCGGCACCATCGCCTTCGAACAGGTGAAGACGGTGGTCGACGAGTCGACCGTCCGGTTCCCGGAGGAGGGCGAGGAAGCCGCCCTCGAGCATGCGCACCCGCACGCGTTCCATACTGAAGAGGAACAGCTCGAGGAGGGCGAACTCCCCCGTTTCGATCCCGAGAAACACATCCTCCTCGCCGACGCGAAGCTTATGAAACGCGGCGCTGAGGCGGGCGAAGAGATCATCTTCCCGCTTGAGCCGCAGGATGACTTCGGCCGCATCGCGGCGCAGACCGCCAAGCAGGTGGTCATCCAGAAGGTGCGCGAAGCCGAGAAGCTCTCCATGATGGAGGAGTTCGGCGAGAAGAAGGGGGAGATCGTCGGCGGCATCGTGCAGCGCATCGAGCGCGGCGCGATATTCGTCGACCTCGGCCGCACCACCGGCATCATCCCCTATGAGGAACAGATCCCGGGCGAGCGGTACCGCATGGGCGAGCGCATCCGCGCATACCTTTACGCCGTCGATGAGGGCTTCCGCGGCGTATACTTGCGCCTCTCCCGCGCGCATCCGAAGTTCGTCGTGAAGCTCTTCGAGCTTGAGGCGCCGGAGCTCGCCTCCGGTGCCGTCGAGATCAAGGCGCTCGCGCGCGAGCCGGGCAGCCGCACCAAGATCGCCCTCTCCTCGATCGACCCGCACGTCGACCCGGTCGGCTCTCTCGTGGGCCAGCGCGGCGTCCGCGTCAGCACTGTGATGAGCGAGCTCGGCGGTGAGCGCATCGACATCATCGAGTGGAACGACGATGCGAAGGAGTTCGTGAAGGAAGCGCTCTCCCCGGCGACGCCGATCGAGGTCGTTCTCGACGAGGCCGATCATCGCGCGACCGTCACAGTCGCCGAAGACGAGCAGTCGCTCGCCATCGGTCGCGGCGGACAGAATGTCCGCCTCGCGGCGAAGCTTACCGGCTGGAACATCGACATCGTCTCGGCAGCGGGCGTCGAAGTCGCCGAGAGCAACGGCGAATCAGTGGCTATCAATGAGTCGGAGGAAGATCCAGCCGAGGAGGCAGGCGTCATGCCGACCGAGAGCGTCGAAATCGTCACCGACGAGGCGCCGCAGGCCACCGTGCTCCCTGCTGAAGAGGAATTGTCCGAGCTCCCCGCGAGCGATGAAACGGTCGCCGACAAGTCGGAAGACCGCGACGCCGCGAAGGATGAATGAAGTACGCTCGCGCATATGAATCCCGTTAGAAATGACGAGATGAGCGTGAGGAGGTAAACTTATGGTCAGCAACGCTTTACCAACTAATTTCTAACGGGATGAACCTACTGCACGATATCGACCCGGGAACGAAGGAGGAGATGAACGTCGTCATCGAGATTAACAAAGGCTCGCACAATAAGTACGAGATCGATAAGAAGACGGGCGTCATCAAGCTCGATCGCGTCATGCACTCCGCTCAGGATTATCCGTTCGACTACGGTTTCGTGCCGCAGACCTTGTGGGACGATGGCGACGCTCTCGATGTCGTCGTGCTTACGACCTACCCGCTCGCTCCCGGCATCCTCGTCGAAGCGCGTCCCATCGGCATCATGCACATGGTCGACGGCGGCGAAGCTGACGAGAAGGTCATCGCGGTAGCGTCCGGCGATCCGCGGTATGCCGATGTGAAAGACATCACAGATGCGAATCAGCACGTCCTGAAGGAGATCGCGCATTTCTTCGCGACCTATAAGCAGATCCAGAAGAAAGAGGTCTCCATCGGCGCCTTCGAAGGACGCACGGAAGCCGAAGCGGCATTCGAGCGCGGCCAGAAGCTGTATACAGAGTCAAAATCGAAATAACATGGAAGACGAGAAACTGCTTCCGCCGGGAGAACCGATCGTCGCGGTCGAACCGGCGTCTATCGAGCCGGAGCCGCAGGTCGTCATCCGTGAAGAGTCTCTCCCCGGCGTCCCTTCCCCCAAACAGCAGCAGTGGGGCGTGCTTGTCTCGATCATCATCATCGTGATGATGATCATCGTCGGCGCGTTCTACGCCTGGGGCAAGCGTATCGCGCAGGAGCAGCAGTATCCCGCACCGACAGTCGTCAAATGAGCCTTGTAACCTTTATCCTATGAAACACACACAACCCAGTTCCTCGATGATGGTCCCGATGGTCATCGAGAAGAGCCAGTTCGGCGAACGCGCCTATGATATCTACTCGCGTCTCCTCAAGGAGCGCATCATCTTCCTCGGCGGCCCTATCGACGACGACGTCGCGAATCTCGTCATCGCGCAGCTCCTCTTCCTCGAGTCCGAGGATGCGAAGAAGGACATCTCTCTCTATATCAACTCGCCGGGCGGCGTCGTGACGGCCGGCCTCGCCATCGTGGACACGATGAACCACGTGAAGCCGCATGTCTCGACCGTCTGCGTCGGCATGGCGGCCTCCGCCGCCGCCGTCATCCTCTCGGCCGGCGAGAAGGGTAAGCGTTTCTCGCTCCCCAACTCCGAAGTGATGATCCATCAGCCGCACGGCGGCGCCGAGGGCCAGGCGACCGACATCGAGATCACCGCGAAGCAGATCCTCAAGCTCCGCGCGGTGCTCAATAAGATTCTCGCGAAGAATACCGGCCAGACGCTCGCGAAGATCGAGAAGGATGTCGAGCGCGACTTCTTCATGACCGCCGACGAAGCCAAGAAGTACGGCCTCGTCGACAAGGTGTTCGGATAGATTTCCGTCGGAAAAACACAGAAAGCGCCGGCTTAGCCGGCGCTTTCTGTTTGTGGTAGAGTCCCCTTATACCGCCCCGCTGCTCGACCGCCCTGACCGCCCAGCCGCTCCCCCTTCTCTTTTAGAACTCTCGTCCGACCTGCCTATCGAGGCACTCCGGACTAACCACAACGGGCCATGTCACTCAAAATAATCCTGATATTGCTTGCGCTCTCGGGCGTCGGCGGCATCGCGCTCGGCTACGTGCTCCGCGTCCTCATCGGCCTCGCGCAGCGCGGCTCGGTCGAGCTCGATACGAAACAGAGACTGCTCCAGGCGAAGGAGCAGGCGGCGAAGATACTCGCGGATGCGGAGTTCCGGAGCGCCGTCGTCGAGACCGAGCGGCTCGCCCCGATCGAGGAGCGCGAAGAGAAGGTGACCGCCCGCGAGGAGCGGCTCGCGGCGCGTGAGGAGTTCATCGACTCGCGTCAGCGCGACCTCGACGATAAGGAGGCGGAGGTGCGCGTACGAGAACAGGAAGCGATCCGCCTGAAGAACGAAGCGGAGAATCTCTCCGCGCGACGCTCCAAGGAGCTCGCGAATGTCGCGCACCTGTCGGCGGACAAGGCGCGCGAAGAGCTCTTCGCCGAGATCGAGCGCACCCACGAGGAAGCGATCCTCCTGCGCCTGCAGAAGCTCGCCGCGAACGGCCGCGAACGGCTCGAGGGTAAGGCGCGCGACATCCTCACGAGCATCATCCACCGCCTCGGGAATGCGGTGAATGCCGAGGTCATGTCGCTCTCGGTCACGCTCCCTTCCGAAGAGATGAAGGGCAAGATCATCGGCAAGGAAGGCCGCAATATCAAGGCATTCGAGCGCGCGACCGGCGTTGATGTGCTCATCGACGACGTGCCGGATAGGATCACGCTCTCCTCATTCGACCCGCTCCGGCGTGCGATCGCCAAGATAGCGCTCGAGAAGCTCATCGCCGACGGTCGCATCCAGCCGGCCAAGATAGAAGAGATCGTCGAGAAGACGCGCGCCGAGGTCGCCGAGCTCACGAAGCAGAAAGGCGAAGAAGCCGCGTACGAAGCCGGCGTCGTCGGTCTCGATCCGAAACTCATCGCTCTTCTCGGCCGTCTCTACTTCCGAACGAGCTTCGGTCAGAACATCCTGCAGCACTCGGTGGAGATGGCGCACATCAGCGGCATGCTGGCTGTCGAGCTCGGCGCTGATCCGGCTATCGCCCGCGCCGGCGCTCTACTCCATGACATCGGCAAAGCCGTCGATCATGAAGTGCAGGGCACGCACGTCGAGATCGGCCGCCGCATCCTTGAGAAATTCGGCGTCGACACCCGCGTCATCCTCGCGATGCAGGCGCACCATGACGAATATCCGTATGAAACGCCGGAATCGGTCATCGTGCAGGTGGCGGACGCCATCTCCGGCGGCCGCCCGGGCGCGCGCCGCGACACGGTGGACCGCTACCTCGAGCGCCTCGGCGACCTCGAGCGCCTCGCGGCGACCTTCGAAGGCGTCGAGAAGGTGTATGCTATCGCCGCTGGGCGCGAGCTGCGCATCTTCGTGAACCCGGGCAAGGTCTCCGACATCGCGATGCACAAGCTCGCGCGCGATATCGCCAAGCGCGTGCAGGATGAATTGAAATACCCGGGTGAGATCAAAGTAAATATAATTAGAGAAAACAGAGTGGTTGAATTCGCTCGATAAAACCGCGCCTGCCCCGTAAGCGAAGCTTTCTCCCTGCGCTCGCTCGGAAATACCGAAGTCATACTTCGGTATTTCTTCGTTCGCTTGGCAGTAGCCAACCGAGCGAAGCGAGGTTGTGGTACCGGGGTAGTCGAGTTCGCCCGTTAGAGCGGTACAGCTGCGGCAGCATTTCGACCTATCCACCTCTGGTTGTAAAGCCCTATTGCGCAATGTGGCGCATTTCCTATACTTTCTAACGACCCCGCCCCTTCGACACCAGAAGTTCTCGGACGAACAGATTTGGTGCGATTCAAGGCGCGGGAGATTCGGCGACGGAGACGTACTCCGCCGTACGGCGGAGGAGCCGAATGGGCCCCGCAACGCAGAAGCGATTCAAATCTGTTCGTCCCGCTACTAGCTCACAACTTCTTCATGAACAAAGCAGATATTGTCGACAAGGTGCACGGCGTTCTCGGCTCGACGAAGGCCGATGCAGAGCGCGCCGTCGAGACGGTCATCGATTCTATCGTTCACGGCCTCAAGGGCGGTGACGAAGTCTCGATCGCCGGTCTCGGCATCTTCGCGACGAAGGCGCGCCCGGCACGCCAGGGCCGCAACCCGCGCACCGGCGAGACTATCCAGATCGCGGCGACCCGCACGGCGAAGTTCCGCCCGGCGAAGGCGCTCAAGGACGCGGTCAAGTAAGCTGGATTACCAGCTTGCTCCCTACGCTCGCCTCGGATGAATTAAGTAAGAACTTATTCATCACTCGGCTTGCTAGGTAGTAACACGTATCTGGTGAGTAAAGAACGCGGCGCCTTAGGCGCCGCGTTCTTTCTGTCTTTCTTTGCTATGCCGGTCAGGCTCCGCTGAATTCGCGGGTGATGGCCGCGCCCGGGCGCGGCAGTTTTGCGAAGAAGATGCTGGAGATGACGTAGAAGAGCATGTGGACGAAAATGGCGTACATGATGCCTCCGGGGACGAAGAGTATGAGGAAGGGGAAGGCGAAACCGGCGAGCGCCGCATAGGTCGTGTAGTAGAGGCCCCAGAGGAGGCCGTCCGTGCGGAAGATGTAGAGATGCGCCGCGGCGAAGAGGCCGACGAAGACGCCGACGATGACCGGATACGATACGCCGGCCGCAGACAGCGTGAGGATGAGTACGCCGGCGATGAATTGCTGAAAGACGACATCGCCTACCTTCGCGAGGATGTACCGCTCGCCGAGCGTGAGCAGCCCTTCATCCGGATAGAGCGCCATGAGCCATTCCGGCCGCCCACCATTCGCACGCACGGCGTGAAAGAGTGCCGGGAAGACGACGAGAAGCATGAAAGCGAGAGTGAGATAGCCGAGAGAAGACACGTCGGCGAAGAGAGCATGTATCTGTACCGGAAAGAGGAGCGCCACAAGCATCGCCCAGGCGCTGAAGTAGAAGAGAGACCACACCGGCGCATCCTCGAACGTGAGCTTGAAGTATTTCTCGAAGAATTCGAAATGGATCGTCCGTGCGGCCGCCGATATGAGGACAAGCCCGCCGATCGAGGTGAGGAGAGGCAGCGTCTCAGGCATGGACAGGGAGAACATACGCCGAGGATACCATACGCTCTTATTCCAGGTACTTCTTTTTCTTCAGTTTGTCCGGCAAATACGATTCCGTATCGGGCTTCATATCCCACCCCTCGTATCCTTTGCCGTAGCCGAGCTCCTTCATGAGCTTGGTAGGCGCATTGCGGATCTTCTTCGGTACGGGCAGGTTGCCGTGCGCGGTCACGTCGGCTTGTGCGGCGCGCAAGGCGTTATACGCTGAGCGGTCTTTCTTCGCCTGTGCGAGGTAAGCGACGCCGTGGGCGAGATTGATGGCGCATTCCGGGTAGCCGATGGTCTCGCAGGCGCGGAAGACCGCGTTCGCGACCACGAGCGCGGTCGGTTGCGCGAGCCCGACGTCCTCCGAGGCGAAGACGACCATCCGTCGCGCGATGAAGAGCGGGTCCTCCCCTGCTTCGACCATACGCGCGAGGTAGTAGAGTGCCGCGTCCGGCTGGCTGGCGCGCATGCTTTTGATGAAAGCGCTGATGGTATCGTAATGCTCCTCGCCCTTCTTGTCGTAGCGCAGGTGCGGCGACTCGAGCGCTTTGTTCAGCGTCTCCACCGTCACTTCTCCATACAGGCTCTGCGCCCCTTCCATCATGCCGAGCGCCCTCCGCGCATCCCCATTGGCATACCCCAGAAGCCAGTCAAAGGCATCCTTCTTCACTTTGAGCTTCGTGCGCTTCACGATGGCTTTCAAGGCCTCTTCAGAGAGCGGCTCGAGCACGAAGACTCGGCAGCGCGAGAGAAGGGCCGGTATCACTTCAAAGGAGGGGTTCTCCGTCGTCGCGCCTATGAGCGTCAACTCCCCGCTCTCGACATAGGGCAAGAGGAAATCCTGCTGGCTCTTGTTGAAGCGGTGTAGCTCATCGAGAAAGAGCACTTTCGGCCGAGCATGCCCAGAAGGCTCATCTGCTTTGTTGCGGGCCCCGTCCGCTTCATTCGTCGCACCCAACAGTGCGTCTCTTTCAGCGGCCTTCCCGCGCCGCGCATCTGAAACCTTCTTGTCACGCTCGGTCCCGATCTCAAGAATGCGTCGTATGTCATCTTTGCCCGCCGACACGGCCGAGAGCTCGAAGAGCTCGGCGTCGAGCGCCCGCGCATAGATGCGCGCGATAGTCGTCTTCCCCGTCCCGGGCGCTCCCCAGAGGATGAAGGAGAACTTGTGCCGCTTCTCGATAGCGACGCGGAGCGGCTTCCCCTCTCCCACGAGGTGCTCCTGCCCCACGACCTCCTCGATCGTCTGCGGGCGTATCCGTGCGGCGAGCGG
>DATKTL010000018.1:0-10271 GCA_035531095.1 Minisyncoccota bacterium
GATGACCGCCGGCTCAGGTATCGTGGACCCATATCGTGCCACAAGCGAGCTCTTGATGCGCTCAGACACGACACGGATGCCAGCAGCTCTCGGGAGCACGCCGTCGGCGACGCGGCGGCGCCAGCGGTTCAGGAGCGGCATAGGCACGCGGGGGCTGCGCCAATTACTCCCCCGCACGAACCATGGCGAGAGGAAGTCGGTGTGCACCTGGATGTGGAGCTTTGCGGGTGTGCCTGCCGCGGCGCGGAGCGCCGCGAGTCCGTGCTCGAAGGGGTCCTGCGCCGAGACGACTTCGATGCCGTGCTCGAGGATGAGATCGTGAGCGCGGCGGGAAAGCGCGCGGATGCGGAACACTTTCCACGCCCGTATCGGGTGCAGGCGGAGCGGCCCGTCCTCTTCCTCGCGCGCGCTCCGCGGCGCTGCCGAGACGATGTGGAGCTCCCCTATCGCGGCGGCATACTCGCGCATGCGCGCTCGCGCGGCGGTCGTCACGTCGAATATCGTCGGGTCGTTGGATATGAGGAGTACTTTCATCGGTGCTCGAGGAAACGCGCGACTGACGCGAGCATGGTCTCGGTGGAGAAGCGGTGTGCGGACTCCTTCGCGCGCGCCGACAGGCGCGCGCGCACATCCTCGTCGGAGAGCACTCGTGTGAGCGCGGCCGCGAGCGCGGCCGCGTCGCCGAAGGGCACGAGGAGGCCGGTCTCTTCGTCGGTGATCACCTCGTGGTTCCCGCCGACCGCGGTCGCGATAGTCGGCACGCCGAGCGAGAGCGCCTCGATGAGGAAGTGCGAGAGCCCTTCGTACGAAGAGTTGAGCACGAACGCGCGCGCTGACGCCATCGTCGCGAGCGTGTCGGCGTGCGAGAGCGCGCCCGTGAAGACGTAGTCCCCTTTCAACGTCTCCTCGGCGTGATGCACGAGGCGCGCGAGCTCCGGCCCCTCGCCCACCACGGCGAGCGACACCGAGAGGCCGTCCTCGCGGAGCTTCGCGATCGCGTCGATAACGCCGCCGATATGCTTCCAGGGCACGAGCCGTCCGGCGGTCACGATGAGCGGACGCGGCAGCTTCGCCACCGACCACGGCACGGCGCCGTACGCCTCGACCGGCACGGCATTGTAGATGACCTTGATCTTGGCGCGCGGGATGCCCCACGCCGCGACGATGTCTTCCAGATACTGGCTCGGGACGAGGACATGCTTCGCATACGCCGCGACGCCCGTCTGCACGCGCCGCAGAAACCACACGGCGAGCGGCACGCGCCGCTCCTTCACGAAGTCATCGAGCGTCGCCGTGATGCCGAAGCGCTGCCGCCCCTGCTCCCACGCGTAGTCGCCGACGATCTTCACGGTGAACGGCTTCCGCGCCAGCCACGCTGCGATGCAGACCGGCAAACCGACGGAGACCGGGTCGAGTGTGAGCGCGAGATCCGCGCGCTTGAGCGCGCGAAAGATGCGCCAGGAGTACGCGATGTGGCGGACGCCCTTGGGCAGGCGGCGCACGTCGCTGAACTTCACCAGCTCGACCTCGATACCCTTCTCGGGCAGTCCCTCGGCAAGGAGCTTCGCATAGGTAGCCGGCCCGCCTATGTCGGGCGGGTAGAGCGGCGTCGCGAGGATCACTTTCATACGCGTCTAGTGAACGATATCATGGTTTGTAGGTGTTTTCGCTGCGGAATCCAACCCGTACTATCTGCACCCCGGCGGCATCCTGCCGATAGAGGATACGAATTCGTCCAGTCCGTACGCGGAACATATCCGGATATCCGTGTAGCTTCTTCACGTCAAGACCGGCTATGTCGCGCACGATGATTCGCGAGACAGCCGATCTTACCTGCTCGCGTTCCGCAGGAGATAGGCGGCTGACGAATTTCTTATTATCATCCATTCTTGAGCAATTTCAGGAATCGCTCTGCCGGCATGCCGCCGCCCTTGAGCGTGCTGAAATCGACAACCGTCTCCCAGACGCCGTCGTCGCCCCACTCGTCGACCGGCGTGACGCGGAACACCGGGCGTGACCGGCGTACGACCGTGAACGACTTCCCTTTCTCCACCTGGGAGATGTAGGTCTCCATATTCTCGCGCAATTCCTTGAGGCCGATGATGTTCGTCTTCATGCAGTGAAGTTTATCTTAAGGTGAACTTGTGTCAAGCGATGTCGGACATGATATGTCCGACATTCAACTCGCGAGCAGCCGGTCGAAGGCTGATTTCATCTGTGCCGCGATGAGGTCCCAGTCGTACTTCTCGATAGCCATCGCTTTCGCAGTCGCCGTCACCCGCGCGACCTGCTCGGGGTGCGCGAGGATATCCCCCACTGCCGCGACTATCTGCCCGGGCGAATCCTTATCGACCGCCCAGCCGGTTTTGAAATCAGGAGCCGGTACATGCTCATCTATTTCATTCGGGAATAGCTTCGCGCCTGCCCCGTTAGAAATAGCCCGCGTGCGGGCGCTATTTCTATTGGGGTCGAAGAGGAAGTCCGCGATGCCGCCCTCCTGCGTCGCGATGACCGGCAGTCCCGCCGCCATCGCTTCGATGAAGGAATTGCCCATGCCTTCCGAACGGGAAGGCCGGATGAATATGTCGCACGCTTTGAGCGCAAGCGGCATCTCAGCGTGCCCTATCTGGCCTGCGAAATGAGTCCTGGGTGCGACCCCGAGGTCATCCGCGAGCTCCCGGAGCATCGCTTCATCAGGACCGATGCCGTAGATCAAGAAGTGAATATGCTCAGGCAAAAGCGCAATCGCGCGGATTACATCGTCGACAGCGTTCTTGTGCACAAGTCGCGAGGTCGTGACGACGTAGATATCCCCTGCACGCTTCCCGAGCTTCTCTCGCGCTGCTGAAAGTTCGTCGCGTGAATAGTCCTGCGTGAAATGCTGCGTATTGACCGCATTCGGTATGAGTACCACTTCCCCTTTGAATCCTCGACGACGCGCCCAGCCGCCGAGAAAATTCGATATGACCGACACTATATCGGCAGTGGTGAACGCTCGCGAGAAAAGCGGCCACAAAGGACGCATCAGTCGCTCGATATATTCGGGAGGATCGCCTTCCTGCAGTTCAAGGACATAGGGTACTTTCGGGTACGCGATCTTGAAAAGCGCTGCCGGGACCCCGCACGAATGCGCCATCATCGCCCAGATGGCGTCGTAGCGATATTCCCGATGAAGCGAGATCGCTTTATATGCAGCGGCGAATTGAAACCAATATTTATTAAAGTGGAGCGGGAATCTCTTGAGATCGCCCATGCTCGGATCCGGGCGTGAGAATCCTATGCGATGCACGAGAACATTCCCGATCTTCTCGACTTTAGGAAGGGACGAGTCGTATCGGAGCGTTATCATGTGGAACTCGCTATCCGGCATACGATCTGTCTTCTCTTTTATCGCGACCTCCGCACCTCCGACATGCTTCGGGAAATAGGCGAGTGAAAAGATAAGTATTTTCCTCATAGCGGCAAAAGCGACACTCGTCGATTGAGGAGGATCTCCGCATAGGCGAAGCGAAGCTGATTCGCAAAAGCATCTCCCTCACCTATCGAATTATGCAAAGGTTTTTCAGGTACGAGCTCTGTCGCATGCCTTTCTTGCGAGGCACTCGCGCCATACACTTGGTCAGCGCCCGACAATATATGCTTGAGGACAAAGCGGACGAACGGAGAAATGTTCTTGAGATCCTGATCGGCGAGGGTCACAAGAAGCGGCAATCTCGTCGCCCGCTTGAGGAAGACGCCGGCAAGAGCGGCATAACTCGCCATGAGCGACCATGTAAAAAGATACGAATGTTCCTTCTGTAAGGAACGCGCGACTCTATACCCGAGCACCGGGAGCAAGTATTTGTCGCTTACACGTCCGAATCCGACGCGATATACGTGAGCATTGTTTGTCGGCGACCCTGAGCGCTTCGCGTCGGGAGAAAACGCGGTTGTCACGATATCAAACTGCACGTCTGGCATCTTGCGCATAAGATCGATGAGGGCTTCTTCTGCAGGGCCGACTGTCGGATAGAACGTGGTTGAAAACACGAGGACGCGCTTTTCACACGCCTTCCCGCGCGGACAAGCGGCGGTAAACTCTTTGATGTATCCCTCGAGCGTGCGTTTCGCCTTCCAGCCGAGTGCGCTGATTTTCGTCGTATCAAGAGACGATTGCATACGATTGCCGATACGTTCAGGGAGCATAACTATCTCTCCTCCGAACATTCGGGCGACTTCAAGTATCGTAAAACTCTTGTCGTTTCCCACGCCGTATTCATCGCTCTGTCCTTCATCTCCGACCAGAATCAATCCGTCGACGATATCGCCGACATGAGTAAAATTACGCTCCTGTGTTCCCGGCGCAACGACCGCAATCGGCGTCCCGCGCAGATACATTTGTTTAAACATCTCAATGACTGTCCCGTACATGTCTGACCGCTCGCCGGGGCCATAGACGTTATAAAAATAGGTAATCGCATACGGTAACCCATTATCATCTCCTATCTCCTTTACCGATTCAGAGTTGGCGGCTTTGGTCGAAGCGTAAGGTGTCGTGCTGCGGGTAAGTCCCCCGTCACCGAATTTAGTAGAAGAACCCGCGTACACTAATTTACAGCCGCGTTTTCTCCAGAAATCAAGCACACCTTTCGTGCCCAATACATTGAGATCGTATACCGTCTCCGGTTCCAAAAGACTTTGTTCCACGCGGGAATATTCGCCCAAGTGGTAGACGAGGTCGGGCGTCTCTGGAATATGCTTCTCGATATCCTTCGTGTGTCCCTCGCGATAGTCGACGCCGGGGACATGGTTCTCGCGGCTCCCGGTGAAGTAGTTATCAAGGGAGATGACCTCATGACCCTCCTTCACGAGACGCGCGCAGAGGTGCGATCCTATAAACCCTGCCCCACCCGTCACGAGAATGAGTTTCTTATCCTGCATGGTATGAGAGTAGTACAAAAAGCGACGCAATGCGAGCCACTCGCACCAGTTGAGTAAGGTTTAACCTTACTCAACCGTCCCCGCCATCATGAGTAAGGTTAAACCTTACTCAACTGCAGATTGGTGCCGTGGAATGTTTAACATTCCCATTTGGGGATGTTAAACATTCCCACTTTCCCAACTGGAGCTAAAGGAGGATGAAGGCGCCGGCAGCGAGGGTCATGACGCCGGCGAAACCGAGCGTCCAGGGCGACGTGAAAAGGCTATGCGCAGCCGGCGCTGCGCCGGCTGCGGCGATCGGTGCGGCCGGCACATCCGGCAATGGCGCCCCCGCTGCAGTCCCTTCATTCGGGACTGCAGCGGGGGCTAGTGCTGCTTCTTCATATGATTGAACGAGTGTCCTTGGGCTGGTAATGGGCTCGACCGCTTGTACTGATTCATAACTCGCGTCGGGAGACGGAGGTTGCACGTCGGGCGCGGTGGCCGGCACTGCGTATCGCGCGGCGATGATGCCATCCGGGTATGAGAGCGTCGTACCGAATGACACCGGGAGATTCGTCACCGCCTGCGGGAAAAGCACGCTCGCATTCGGCAAGAGCATCGTCCCTTCGGGGATACGGAATGAGCCGGCGTCGGCGGTGAGCCGCCACGCGGAGAGGTCGAGTCGCTCATCGGCGCTGTCATTCGCGAGCGTGATGCCGTCGCCGGTGATCGCGGCGATGCGCGCCGGGGCCGGCTTCACGGTGACCGTGATATCGTCCTGTGCCTCGGCAGGGCCATCCGTCGCGGTGGCGACCACGAGGTAGGTGCCGGGATACCGGTAGGTCTTCTCCACCGCGCTGCCCTCCCCCGAGGAGCCGTCGCCGAAGCTCCAGAGGATGCGCGCCGCCGTGTCGAGGGAACCGCTCTTGGCCGTCACGCGCGCCGAGAGCCGGAGTGGGACTTCGAGCAACGCCATCTCGTTCCCGCTCGCGGCGACCGAAAGAGCTGTCGGAGGCGTATAGGTCGCGATATCACCGGCTGATGACGAGGTGCTCGATGCCGCCTGCTCAGTCGTGGACGCTTCCGGAACGGCAGTGCCAGCATCACCGACCGTGATGAGCGGATGTATGTGCGCGAAGATACCCGATTTGATGCCGGTCACATTCTGGATATCTTCGATACGGGCGAACGGTCCGTTCGCCGTACGGTAGTCGATGACCGCCTGCGCTACCGTGGGGGTGAGATACGGGAGGCCGTCGAGAGTCGCTTCATCGGCGGTGTTGATATTCACGAGCGCCGCGGAAGCGAGCGCAGGAAGCGTGAAAAATGACAGGATCAGAACGACGAGTGCCTTACGCATGCGAGCCCCGTTAGATAACCACCATTCGGGAGGTTTTTCATGATGTGAACCGTGGTGCGAGCTACGTTCCGACATAGGGATATGGGTGAGTATCTAACGGGGCGAGCGTACGTATGAGGTCGTAATCAGGTGTCGCCCTTCAGTATTTTCCGCAGCGTGTCCTCGGGGACTTCGAATGGCTTCTTCTGTGCGGGCGGCGGTGTCGGCACCGGAAGCTCTGCCCGCGGCGGCTCCGCCGCCGCGGGCGCCGGTGCGGCGGGCACCGGCGGGACTGCCGGGCGCGCTTCTTCCTTCCGGCCGCTCTTCTCGAGAACTCCAGCGAGCGCACCCTTGAGCGACTGCTGGTTCAGCGTCTGCTTCTGTTCCCGCTCCGCGCTCGTCTTCGCGGTCATCGTGCGCAGGATCGCTTTCAGGTCGTCAGGGCTCTTCGTGGGCGGCACGAACAACGGCCGTGCTTGTTCTCGCGTCGTGCCCTCCCGAGATGGGGAAGGTGCACTTTCCCGTTTGGGGAAGTTAAACTTCCCCATCTGCGGCGCGTTTCCCGCAGGCGGAAACGGAGCCGGCACTTCTTCTTGGCGAGGAGCGGATTCGCGCACCGGCGGCTTGGGCGGACGCAGCGGGGCAAACGACGCGTTCAGGGCCGGCCGTATCTCTTCCCGAAGCATCGGAGGGCGCGATGCCGGCACCGGCTTCTTGCGCATGCGCGCGTCGGGCGGCGCTTCAGACGCGGCGCTCGCGGCGAGCTCCTCCATGATGGCGCTCTCGATACCGGCGCGCGGCGCGGTGAACTGCGCGCGCGACGCCTCGATGATCCGGTCGCGGTACGACACCTTCGGCGCTTCTATCGGCGGGATCGTCACCGCCGAGAACGGCGCCGACCCGACCCCGTCGATCATGAGCGTCATATAGACCTGCCGCTTATCGAGGCTGACGATGTCTTCTTTCGTGAATTTCGGCATGAATACGGTCTCGAGCACCTCGGCGTCGAAGGGCCCCACGCGGAACACGACGGTGGTGCCGACGTTGCCGAAGACCGCATCGCGCACCTCCTCTTCCATCTGCTCGATGTACTGGTGCGCGATGACGAGGTTGAGCTTATACTTGCGCGCCTCGGAGAGGATCTCGGCGAACGTCTCATTCGCGAAGTTCTGGAACTCGTCGACATAGAAATAGAAATGCGGGAGCTTGGCGAGCTTGGGCGCCGGGAGGTCGGCGCGGCTCATCGCGCCGAGGAAGATGCGCGTCGTGAGCATCGAGCCCAAGAGGCGCATGTTCGTCTCGCCCACGAGCCCTTTCGAGAGATTGATGATGAGGATCTTCCGCTCGTCCATCATGGTGCGGATATCGAAGGATGACTTCGGCTGGCCGATTATGTTCCGGATGAGCGGATTGCCGGTAAACTGGCCGATCTTGTTCTGGATGGCCGGCGTCGCCTCCTGCGTGTAGCGGTCGCCGTAATTGGCAAACTCTTTGGTCCAGAAATCCTTCACGACCGGATCCTTCACGTTGTCGACGACCTTCTGCCGATAGGCCTTATCGGTGTACATGCGGTTCACGCCGAGCAGGGTCGCGTCCGGATACTCGAGGAGAGCGAGGAGCGTATTGGTGAGGATGTACTCCATGCGGGCGCTCCAGGCATCCTCCCAGATCTTCTTGAAGGTGGCCATAAGGCCGCTCACCACGAGGTGGCGCTTATCATAACCGACGTCCTCCATCACATTGAAGGCGATGGGGTGCTCCATATCGAACGGGGCGAAGTAGACGACGTCTTTGATGCGGTCTTCGGGGACGTACTCGAGGAGCCGCTCGACCGTGCCGCCGTGCGGGTCGATGAAAGCGAGCCCTTCGCCGTTCCGGATATCCTGGATCGCCATGTTCTCGAGCAGCGTCGACTTGCCCATGCCGGTCTTGCCGATGACGTACATATGGCGGTCGCGATCCTTCGCCTTGATGCCGAATGGTACGCGCTTCCCGCGCGAATCAGTCGCAGCGAAGTAGGTGACGCGCTCCGGATTATCGATCATTGCATTGAGTATAGCAAAGACTCGCGCACCTTCGGTGCGCGAGTCTTTGCTGAGAGTGCGATTATTTGACGCTCGCTTCGATGCTCTGCACCGCCTGCGCGCGGAGCGAGAGGCCGATACCGAGCACGCAGGCGCCGAAGATGATCGTCAGAAGCGAGCGGAATGAGACCGGGAGCCCTGAGAAAGGCACGATGAGGATGAGGACACCGAGAGTGATGAGTGCGCTGGTGCGGGACATGAGCATAGTCTATCAAGGCTCGATAATAACCACAAACTCTCCCCGTACGGTATCGGGATGCGCAGTGAAATGAGCAAGCAATTCACCCGGTGTGCCCGAAATGATCTCTTCATGGATCTTCGTGAGTTCACGGGCGACGGTGATATGCGCCGCTGGGAGACTCTCCAGTTCTGCCAGGAGCTTCACGACGCGATGCGGCGACTCGTAGAGGACGACCGGGAGCTCGCTCTCCGCTATTCCCTTCAGCGCCGTCTGCCGGCCTTTCTTGTGCGGGAGGAAGCCGAGGAACGTGAAGCCTGGCGAATCGAGCCCGGCGATCGAGAGCGCCGCAGTGAGCGCCGAGGGCCCCGGTATCGCTTCTATCGCGGCCTCGGGCGCGAGGCGACGCACCTGCGCGACCAGGCGCGCGCCGGGGTCGGAGATGCCCGGCGTGCCGGCATCTGAAACGTAGACGACACGCTCCCCCGCCAGAAGCCGCTCGACGACCTCGTCCGCCTTCTTCCCCTCCGTCACGGCATCGAGCCGCTGCAGCGGCTTCTGTATCTCATACCGCGCAAGCAATTTCGCTATGACGCGCGTATCCTCGGCATAGATAACGTCGCACTCCTTGAGCGTACGCAGAGCGCGGAGCGTGAGGTCCTCGAGATTGCCGATAGGCGTCGCGACGATCGAGAGCGTTCCCATGCCGTTACTGTACCGCACGACAGCCGAAACGGCATATTGCTTTATGGAATACTTATGACATAATCAGTCCCGGACGTATCCTGTCATCAACAAACGGAAGAAGGAGAGGTGTAATCATGAGCACTACCTTGAGGCTGCCGACCGGAAGGACGACCTCGCTTATCGCGGCTTTGGGACCGGACGACGCGGCTGAACACAGCCTCGACAACTGGTCGTTAAAGAGGCTTCAGCAGCACGGGGATGTCCCGAGCAACCGATCACTCGTCAGAGCGCTCTCGCAGGAATTCTGCGGCATGGGCATCACCGAAGCGTTCGCTCCGAACGTCACTCGAGCGAGCGCACGGATAATCGAGCCGAAAGAACTCCTCGACCAGATATGGCTGGACGGTGCGCGGACCATCCGTCGGAATCAGTACGTTCATGCCGACGGCATATTTCTCGCTCCAGATCAGGCATTCATCGCGAGCGCTGCCGGGTGCGGCATCGTCGTCGCCAGTGCCGGGGACTATGAGTGTGTCGCCCACGGCGGACGCGACTCGCTCATCAACCGCGGTGCGGTCGTCGGCAAACCCACTCGCGCGCACATCAGTGTCGTCGACGCCATCATCGAACAGTTCCGATGGCTGGAGATCGAGCCGAGCGAGATAGCGATGGTCCTGCTATTCTCGATCCCCGCACGGGCATTCGAGCATGACGCGCGCCATCCCGTGCACGGCGCCTACAATCGCGCGCTCGCCGACTTCGCCGACAACCGCTGGCCCGGCAGCATCATCCGCGAAAATGGCACGACGTTCCTCGATCTCGAGCACGTGTTCATGGCTCAAGCGATCGAGGCCGGCATCACGAAGGTGTGGATGGCGCACTCGCTCGCAGAACACTCCGACCTCGCCCACACCCGTGACGGGAAGGGCACCGATCGCCGAAACCTGATCATCGTGAAGCGTGAATCATGAGCGAACGACTGAAACGAATAAGAAGAGCGGTCGGGTGCAAGTCCCGATCAGTGATGCCCTCAGCATCACCCTCAGACGGCCCCACAAGGGCCGTTTTTTTATCGCTCCCG
>DATKTL010000019.1:0-6369 GCA_035531095.1 Minisyncoccota bacterium
AAATTTCACCCCCGCCAAATCGAAAATGCAAGGAACATTTTTCTGCGGGACATGCGAGCGGAGCGAGCGGTGGTGGGGCTGATTCATTCGTCATTGGGATTCTGCTGGAAGTAAGTCCGAACTTTTTGGTATAATGACCACCCATTCTCACAGAGGAAACGAGCTGGCCCGCATATGCGGGCCAGCTCGTTACCTTCCGCACGTCTCTTGTCCCTATCTCTTATCTCTTCGTGAACGCTTCGCGGGGAGAGAGCTTCGAAGCACGGCGAGCAGGGAGGAAGCCCGCGATGACGCCGATGGCGATCGACATGATGAAGACGAATGCGCCGAACCAGAAGGGAAGTATGAAAAGTTCGAATGTCTTCCCGCCCATCTGAGTCGAGATGAAGTTGAGGATGGCATCGGTCAGCTTCCCTACGCCGAGGCCTATGAGGATGCCGCCTGAGCCGCCGAGCACCCCGATGACGGCGGATTCCATGAGGAAGAGGTTGCGTACGTCGCCGTCGGTCGCGCCGATCGATTTCATCACGCCCACCTCATAGGTGCGTTCGATGAAGCCGATGAGCATCGTGTTGAACATGCCGATCGCCGAGACGACGAGGGCGGTGATGCCGAAGACAGCGAGGATGATGGTGATGACGTTCGTGATCTTCTCCGCCTGCGTCACGAGGTCGATATTCGCGGAAATGACGAACCCTTGCTGCGCCATCGTGTCGCGGAGCGTTATGAGCGAAGCGGCATCCTTCGCTTTGACATACACCTCCCGGAAGGAGGATATCGCCACCGGCATGCTGCTCGCCGGTATGATCGCTATCGGCGGCTGCTGCGCATCGCTGATGATGCCAACGACCGTGAAGGATGCGGGGATGACGACATCCCGCATCGTCCCGTCCGGATTCGGGAGGTACACCTCGACCTGCACCTCCTTGTTGAGCGTACTCGCATCGGCCGGTTCATTGAGGAGTTGGAGCGCTTGAGCGGAAAGGACGATGTCGTCATGGCCGTCGCGGATCGTCGTGCCGATGTCCGGGCTCGTTCCGGAGAGGCGGAACACGTCCGACTGTGCGACGCGTATCGTCGGGACGAGGCCGGTCGAGCTCGCGACTGAGAGCACGCCTGAGAACTCGGCGACGGGGCTTATCTCGGCGACGTTCGGGAGCGCGCTTATCTTCGTGATGGTCGACGTGCTGATGTCGAGCCCGCTTTCGATCGGATACGACGCCGAGAGCGTGATGAGCGAGTCCTGACTCGTCACGAGCTTGCCGATGAGGATGTACTGCAGCCCGTAGCCCAGCGAGACGAGGAAGACGACGGCGCTGATGCCGACAGACATGCCGAGGATGGTGAGGAAGGTACGCGTCGGCTTCGTCTTGAAGATGCGGAGCGAGAGCCGCACGAGGTCGACGAACGTTATGGACTTCTTCGGCGTGCGAGCGTTAAACATGGGCGACGGTGGTTATGGCTTCCTTGATATCTCCCGGCAGCCCGGACACGAGCACGGATTCGAGTCGGTCGGCTATATGCTGCGCCGAGCGGATGGAGAAGCCGACGCCCCCCTTGGAGCGAGCCAGGTTGAGAGCTTTGCGGAAGTCCTCTGCCGTTATGCCGCCGCGAAGCCGCTTCGAGACCGCGTCATCGAGGCGCATGCGCTGCATATCGTCGATATGGCCGCTATACTCCTTGAGCGTCCATGCGCGCAGCGCAGACACCTCGGCCGTGAGCGACTTTTCCGGATCCTTCTCGAGCTCATGGAGCACCTCGACCAGCTCCTTCCGCTCGGCGATGATGTCTTCCGTGATGGCGGATATCTTCAACGCGCGCTGCTTCCACAGTCCGACGCCTTCTTGATGATACGGGCGGTCGAGGAACGCTTCGAATGTCTCCGCGTCGATCTTTCCGCTCAGACGTTCATCGAGGAAGAACTCGAACCGCTTCACTTCGTCAGAGGAGAAGCCGCGCAAGAGGAGGTTGGAGAGCGACTTGACCATGATCTCGTCCGTCGAGAGGTCGGGGTAGAGTTCTCGATTCAGCTGTGCGGTGAGCGGGATGATCTCGGCGTTCGTCACTGTGCCGCTCGTATCGACCTTCACTACGCTGCCGTCCTTCATATAGATGATCTTGTCGGCGTCGCGCACGCTCCACGCTTCGTGGGTGACCATGATGACCGTGCGGCCGTCCTTCTCCTGCAGCTCCTTCAGGAATTTCAAGACGTGTTCGGCATTCTCGGAGTCGAGGTTGCCGAGCGGCTCGTCGGCGATGATGATGGGCGGATTGTTCGCGAGCGCGCGGGCGATGCCGGCGCGCTGCTGCTGCCCGCCGGAGAGCTCCATCGGATAGCGCGCGGCGTAGTCGTCCATACCGAGCCGGGCGAGGATCTTATGCGCCTCCTCGCGCCGCTTCTCTTGCGGCACGCCGATGAACGTCATGGGGAGCGCGACGTTGTCGAGCACGGTGAGCGACGGGATGAGGTTGAAGTTCTGGAAGATGATGCCGATGCCGGTCTGGCGGAAGAGGGCGAGCTCTTCCCGCGAGAGCTGCAGGACATCGGCGTCATTGACGATGATCTTCCCGGTGCCGCTCTTCTCGGTCGTGATGCCGCCGATGAGGTAGACGAGCGTCGTTTTGCCGCAGCCGGACGGGCCGAAGAAGACGACGTAGTCTCCCTGATTCACCTGCAGGCTGACATTCTTGAGCGCGTACGTCTGCGTGGGGAGTTTGTAGTCGTAGTAGAAATTAAGTCCCTCGACATCGATGATAGGAGCGGCCATGTATAAGAAAATATACCACAGGAGTCATGCGTGATATGATGCTGCCCCCAGCCGTTTTCCACATTTGTTCACGGAATGGCGTGTGCGATGCGTACCTATATTCATTATATTATGTCTATGTAGCGCTCGAAACGCCCCTCCCATGGCGGGGCCGTGAGCTTGAGCGGGAAGGGAAAGGGAAGTAGAGTATAGAGGATTCATGACTGGGACTTCGGCGTGGATCCTCATCTCGGGCCTATATCGAAATGCCGATATAGCCCCTCGTTCGGAGAATAAGAACGATTGCAGACACTCATTCTTATTTCCTCACTTCGGGCCTATAGTTCAGCGGTAGAACGCGTCCATGGCATGGACGAGGTCGGGGTCCGACTCCCCGTAGGTCCACTACTTCGCTCCATTAGGAAATGAAGCTTCGAAGTGCACGGCACGAAAACAGCGTTATACTGACACTACCTATGCTCAAAGAATTCAAACAATTCCTGCTCCGCGGCAATGCCGTCGATCTGGCGATCGGCGTCGTGATCGGCGCGGCCTTCGGCGCAGTCGTGAGCGCGCTCGTCGCTGATCTCCTCACGCCGCTGATTGCGGCAGTGGTGAAAGCGCCAGACTTCGGCGGGCTCGCTTTCACCCTCAACGGCAGCAAATTCATGTACGGTCACCTCATCAATGCCATCATCTCCTTCGTACTCGTTTCCTTCGCCGTGTTCTTCTTCATCATGAAGCCGCGGACGCTGCTCGGCGGGAAGCCGCATCACGTTCCCACCAAGAAGTGCCCCGAGTGCCTGAGCGACATCCCGCGCAAGGCGACGCGGTGCATGTACTGCACGCAGATGGTCGCGTGACCAATAGCAAAAGCCGTCCGCCTAGAGGCGGACGGCTTTTGCTATGCGTATCGCTTAGGAGACGTGCGGGGAGATGAGCTTGGCCATCTCGAACATCGTCACTTCGTCTTTGCCGAAGATCGCCTTGAGCTTGTCATCCGCGAGGATGTTGCGCTTGTTAGAAGGGTTCTGGAGATCGTGCTTCTTGATGTAGACCCAGAGCTGCTTGACCACCTCGGTGCGGGGCATCGGACCTGCGCCCACGACCGCCTGGAGTTCAGGGGAGAGGGTGAGGGGCTTCGAGAGTGCTGCGTTTATTGCCATAATGAATGTCGATTGTATTACTGCTAGTAGACTGACCTAGTATATAGCATGAAATGCCACATTTCTGCTAGAATGAGGATATTATGCATGCAGGCATCTCTGTCGTTCTGAAAGCGGAGCAATTAGGCTCCGTTTTCGGTTTCCCCATCACGAACTCGCTCGTCATGGCGTGGGTCGTCATGGCGCTGCTCATCCTCGGCGCGTATCTTTTCAGCCGTTCGCTCTCGCTCGTGCCGGGCAAGCTTCAGGCGGGCATCGAGTGGGCTTTCGAGGGTGCGCTCGCCTACATGGCCGACGTGCTCGAGAGCCGGAAGCTTGCTGAGCGCTTCTTCCCGCTCGTCGCGTCTATCTTCCTCTTCGTGGCGGTCATCAACGAGCTCGAGTTCTTCCCGGGCGTGGGTTCGCTCGGCCTCGTGCATGCGTCGGAGTTCCTGCCCGTGCTTCGCGCGCCGACGACTGATCTCAACTTCACGCTCGCGCTCGCGATGATCTCCTTCCTCACTATCGAGATCACCGGCATCGCTTCGCTCGGTTTTTTCAAGTATGCCGGGAAATATGTTAATCTGAAATCGCCGATCGGGTTCGCTGTCGGGCTTATCGAGCTTCTCAGCAATCTGGGTCGGCTTATCTCGTTCTCATTCCGTCTCTTCGGGAACATCTTCGCGGGAGAGGTGATGGTGCTCGTCGCCGGATACTTCCTCCCGTATATCCTTCCGGCGCCTCTCATGGGATTCGAGATGTTCATCGGGCTCATCCAGGCGCTCGTGTTCGCGATGCTCACATTGTTCTTCATCAAGCTGGCGATCATGGAACCGCACGAGGCGCACTAGCGGCGTTTCGTGCGGCTCCAGGATAGGGGCTTTCATTATTCGGTGCGGGTTAATACAAGACATATGGATGTAAATTCAGCACGTTTGCTCGGGATGGCGCTCGCCGCCAGCCTCGGCGTTATCGGTCCGGGCATCGGCATCGGGCTCATCGGCAGCGGCGCCATGCAGGCGATCGGCCGCAATCCCGAAGCCTCCGGCAAGATCGTCTCGAACATGATCCTCGCGATCGTGTTCACCGAGGCGCTCGGCATCCTCGCGATCGTCGTGGCCTTCATCATTAAATTCGTGTAATCACGAATTTAAGTAAGCATGCAACAACTCTTCGCCGCTTTCGGCATCAACTGGAGCCTCCTCATCGCGCAAGCGGTGAATTTCGCTATCGTCCTCGTCGCGCTCCGGTATTTCCTCTACAAGCCGGTGATGGCGATGCTCACGAAGCGGCAGGAGCTCGTCGCGAAAAGCGTGAGCGACGCTGCGAAGGCGGAGGAGCTGTTCGAAGGTGCCGATGCCGAGGCTGCGAGCCGCGTGCATGCGGCTGATACCGAAGCGGAAAGCATCGTCGCACAGGCGCGCGAGACCGCCGGCGCCGAGAAAGCTCGGCTCCTGAAGGAGGCCGAGGAACGTGCGGCGCTCATCGCGAAGGACGCCGACGCGCGCGCCGCCGAAGCGGTCGAGCGAGCGCGACGCGAGAGCGAGCGCGATATCGCGCGGCTCGCCGTGCTCGCCGCAGAGAAAGTGCTGAAAGAGCATCATGATTGATACGTACACGCGTCTTCTCGAGGCGGTCGCCGAGACCGAGGACAAAGCGGCGGCAGACGCCGCCGTAACGAAACTCATCGTGCATCTGAAGAGCGCCGGGCGCATGAACATTCTCCCCAAGATCGCCCGCGAATTGCGCAAGGTCGCATCCCGGCGCCATGCGCTCCGTCCGCGAGTAGAAGTCGCTTCGGAGAAGGAATCGGCGGGAGCGCTCGCCGCCGCCGCGGCACTCGGCATCGACGCGAAGCGCGCGACGGTGAATCATTCGCTCATCCGCGGCTGGCGTGCGCAGAGCGAAGGGAAGCTCATCGATCGTTCCGCCAAACACGCGCTCGCAAAGATTTATCAGAAGGTAACCGTCTAATTTTAACCGGGTATGCAAAGCATCATCGAGAGGATCGAGAAAGAGATCGCCGCGTGGGCGCCTGACACCGGCTCTGAAGAGACCGGCGTCGTGCGCGCGACCGGTGACGGCATCGCGGAGATCGACGGCTTGTCGAATGTCGCGATGAGCGAGATGGTGCTCTTCGACCCGACCTTCGACCGCACGCTCGCCGATGCGCTCAAGGATCCCGCGCCTATCTACGGCCTCGTGCTCAACCTCGAGGAGGACGGCGTGCGTACCGTGATCCTCGGTGAATCTTCCAAAGTCTATGAGGGTATGCTCGTACGCCGCCTCGGACGCCTCCTCTCGATCTCCGTCGGCGAGACGCTCGTCGGTCGCGTGGTGAATCCGCTCGGCGAGCCGGTCGACGGCAAGGGCGCGACCGGTGCGAAAGAGACGCGTCCTATCGAGCGCGAAGCGTACGGCGTCATCGATCGTGCGCCGGTGAACGTCCCCTTGCATACCGGCATCAAAGCGGTGGA
>DATKTL010000020.1:0-4104 GCA_035531095.1 Minisyncoccota bacterium
GAAACCGAGAATGCCGCTCGCGATGAAGAACCCGCGTTCGGTCTTAGACGAGAGCGCATTGAGAGCCGGTTTCAGGGACGTGAAGCTTCGATAGAGCGTGTAGGAATACGCAAGGGAGAACGGCACCAGAAGCGCCGAAAGGAGGTAATAGGCGACCATGCCCACAACCCTTCCGAGAGCGAACGCGACCAAGGACTGGAGCGCGAGCATCACGGCGAAGATGCACAGATTCACCAGGAAAAGCCGCCCGAAGATCGCCCACCAATATCCGCGAGTGTATTCCTTGCTTTGCAGGAGCGCGCCAAGTCCTCGCCGGCCTTCGACGACCAGGGCAAAAACAGCGAATGAAAACCAGATTCCCATCAGGATACCGGGGATGATGAACATGATTATCCCTCCTATCGTCACCAGCTCGATGAGGACAAGCAGCCAGAGCATCGGGAAGAACAGCGCCGTTCCCTGCGTAAGCGATTCGCGGAACCCGGACCCTTTCGAGATTGAGATGACAGCAGCAGCGACGGCCGGAATGAAGACCAGCAACCCGATAAGGAAACAAAGAGGAGTGAAAACCCACCCGGCTGTCTGCAATAGTTGAGCCGCCAAGAAAAATGCGTACGGGATAATCAAGAGACTCGCTAGGACCGGCAGACGTTGCCTATACAGACTCCAGGAATCCTTAAAGAGCTGTCCTATCGGGATCAGCGCGCCATTGCCAATCGGCGTCGCCACGCGATCGGAAGATTCCAAGCTTACCATTGTAGGGAATGGTAGCATGATACGTACGCATGGACCTCGAAGATACTGTTGACAAGCACTTCCCGCGGATGAAGCCCGACCAGAAGCGGGCGCTCACGAAGCTCGGCATACGGACGCTCCAAGACCTGCTCTACCATTTCCCCGCCCGCTACGAGAATGCCGGACCGACGGGGACCATCACCGGCGTCGAGGCTGGGGCCGAAGTAACGCTCTACGGCACGGTGCGCAAGCCGGATATCAGGAAGACGTGGAAGAGCCGCCGGCCCGTCGCCGAGGCGTGGCTCGAGGATGCGTCGGGGAAGATCAAGATGATGTGGTTTTCCCAACCCTACATCGCGAAGTCGCTCCATGACGGCATGGTGGTGAAAGTCTCCGGGCGCGTCGCGGGCGAGGGCGCGAAGGTCTACCTCGCGAATCCCGAAATCGACAAGTCGCCTATCGCGCCGGAAGAGATTCATGACTCCTTGTTCACGAGAGGCACCGAAGCGCCAGATATGGCGCTTCACCCCATCTATTCGGAGAGCAAGGGCGTCTCCTCGCTCTGGATCACGCATGCCGTCCGGAAAGTGTTCGAATCAGGAGCGCACGAGCGGCTCACCGACCCTATCCCCGCCGATATCCTCGCGCGCTACAATCTGCCCTCGCTCAGCTCGGCGCTCGTCTTCATCCACGCGCCGCAGAAGATGCCGGACGCGGAGGCGGCGCGCAAGCGCTTCGCCTTCGAAGAGGTCTTCGCACTCCAAATAGTGATGCAGCAGCGCCGTCGCGATCACCTCCGCGAAGAGGCGCTGCCGGTCGCCGTCGACCGCGCGAAGCTCGCCGACTTCATCAAGTCATTCCCCTTCCCGGCGACTGCCGCGCAGCTGCATGCCATCGAAGCTATCACCACCGATTTCGAGAAGACCCATCCGATGCTCCGCCTGCTCGAAGGCGACGTAGGCAGCGGCAAGACGGCGGTCGCTGCCGCCACTGCCTACCTCGTCGCGACCTCGATACCGAAAGGGCGCATCGCCGGTACGCTCCAGGTCGCGTACCTCTGCCCTACTGAGATATTGGCGAAGCAGCACTTCTCGACCTTCGTCTCCTACTTCAAGGATCACCCGATCCCGATCGGCCTCATCACCGGCAGCGAGTGCCGCAAGTTCCCCTCTCGCGTGCGCTACGAGGAATCCGCCAAGCTCTCTAAGCCCGCATTCAAGAAGATGGTGGCCAACGGCGAGATACCCATCGTCATCGGTACGCATGCGCTCGTTGAGAAATCGCTGTCCTTCAAATACTTCGCCTATGCCATCATCGACGAGCAGCATCGCTTCGGCACCATCCATCGGCAGAAGCTCGCGACCAAGGGCGCCATCGCCCCCCACTTACTGTCGATGACCGCGACGCCCATCCCGCGCACGCTCGCGCTCACGCTCTACGGCGACCTCGACCTCACCCTCCTCGACCAGATGCCCGCCGGGAGGAAGCCGGTCATCACGGAAGTGCTCGGCCCTGAGAAGCGCGAAGACGCGTATGCACGCGTGCGAGCCGAGCTTGCCGCCGGGCACCAGGCGTACGTCATCTGCCCGCGTATCGACGAGCCCGACCCAGACAAAGAGCTCGCCCTCCAGGCCAAGTCGGTGACGGCCGAGGCGGCACGGCTCAGGAAAGAAGTGTTCCCCAAGGCGACGATCGGCATACTCCACAGCAAGATGCGGCCGGCGGAGAAAGAGGACGTGATGCAGCGATTCGAGAACGACGAGATCGACATCCTCGTCGCGACGTCGGTCGTCGAAGTGGGCGTGAATGTGCCAAATGCCACCGTCATACTCATCGAGGGTGCGGAACGCTTCGGCCTCGCCCAACTCCACCAGCTGCGCGGCCGCGCCATCCGCTCGAGCGACCAGGCGTACTGCTTCGCTCTCCCCGAATCGTTCGGGCAAGCGACCAAGGACCGCATGAAAGCGTTCACGAGCGCGAAGAACGGCTTCGAGCTCGCCGAATACGACCTCGCGCTCCGGGGCGCCGGCGAGCTCGCGGGCGGGCGGCAGTGGGGCGTCTCCGACATCGCGATGGAAGCATTAAAAAATCTCAAGCTCGTCGAAGCCGCCCGCACCGAGGCGGCGCGCATGGTGAAGGAAGACCCTGACTTGCGCGGCCACCCTGCCCTCGCCGCGCGCGCCCGCACCGCTGACACCGAGATGCATTTAGAGTAGAAACGCGCTAGATTGAAAGCCGCCCTCGGACTGACCCGGGTTGCACAACCCGACATTCGTAGACGGGCGCTTGTGCAAGCGCTTGAGAAGGGTTGGCTACGGATGCATGGCACGGACAGGGCGGACCGCAGTCGAAATGCGGTCCAACAAAGGTACACCCCTTCAGGCGGCACGGGTGCCAACGTGCCAACAAACCTACTGCCTCCCCACGAGAGGTGCTCACGATATCTCGGAGAGCCGTCCACAACGGCTCGAGCCCCGCAAAGCATCGCGGGGTTTTTTATTCAGTCCGCCCCCCTGGACTCGAACCGGGAACCGCGGAGGTGATATCTCGCGAAGTCGCGATACTCCTGCGCTCGCTCAGCAAACAAGAGCGTTTGTTGTGGGCGTGCCAGGACTCGAACCTGGAACCGCGGAGGTATAAGCTCCGTGCTCTAACCATTGAGCTACACGCCCTTGTTCCGCCTCGCTCGCTTGTAGTAGGCTCTGTGCTCTAACCATTGAGCTAGGGGCGGATGTATCCATAGTACAACGAGGAGCTCCTATTGCGAATACGCGGGGTATTGCTATTTATACAGAACGATGGTATCATAAAATTTGCTTTTGTTCGTTGTTCAACTTGTAAGGAGAAGATCAATGCCAGCAACACTCGCAGCAGGACAAGAAACCCGCGTCAGTGTCATGTACCGCGGGACCCGTTTGAAGGCCCGCGAGAGCTTCGCCGTCGGCGTGCTCGCAGTGCTGAAGAACCGGGCGGATATCCTTGATGAAGCCGGGAAGGTAGTGTTCCCGGAGAAGGCGGTCATCTGCCAGTGCGTCGAAGGGCTTCTCCCGGAAGACCGACGGCAAACCGGGACACCCATAACCGTCCTCGACCCGGGTAAACACCACAACAGTTTCATTCTCCCGAAAGCGAAGGCCTCAGCAGTGAACCCGATCCGGACGATCCGGAAAGAGCTCATCCGGCCTGTCAAGAAGTGTCCCAGCGCCCACATACAAGGCAGCTGCAAAAATTGCTGCAACAACCCCCGGAAGTAGCCGGGAAAGTCAATCTATCAATCCCCGGCTTGCCGGGGATTTACTTTTTGGGCTACACGACCGGAGCGAAAGCGTCCTCGTCTTCGCGTTTCTTCGGCGTGATGCCGTTCGCGAT
>DATKTL010000021.1:0-3039 GCA_035531095.1 Minisyncoccota bacterium
GAGCTTCATGCCCCCGACATGCGGGAATGCGGGCAGGCCGGGGAATCGCGCGCCGAGCTCAGCGGCGCGCTCCGGCGACACGATCGGGTTCTTAAAGAACGACCCCGCCGTCCCCTCGCGCGTGATATCCGGGAACTTCCCTGCGCGTATGGCGCGTATGGCGCGCGCGACGTCTGCCGGCGTCGCGAGCGAGACGCCGCTCGCTTCTGCGCGAGCGAGATCGGCGTACGCAGTCGTAAGCGGCGCATGCTTCGCGAGGCGGAGCGCGACGCGCATGATGATCAGCTCCGGGTGAGATTTGAAAAAGCTGGAACGATATGCGAACGCTGCCTCCTCGAGCGGCACGCGTCGCGCTATGCCGGTTGCGGCATCGATCGTATCCGCATACGCGAACACCTCGCTCAGTTCCGCGCCGTACGCGCCGATGTTCTGCACCGCCGCACCGCCCATGGTGCCCGGTATGCCGGCGAGGTTCTCGATGCCGCACAGGCCGCGCGCGACCGCCGCATCGACGACCTCTTCCCACGGCGCGCCGGCTCCGGCGACGAGCACGTCGCAGGCACCGTCATCATGTAACGCGATATCGCGGAGGAGGACTCGCACGACGACGCCCGTGACGCCTGCATCGGGCACGAGCACATTGCTGCCGGCGCCGAGTACATATAGAGGAAGACCGCTCTCGCGCGCGTGCGCGAGAGCGGCCGGTATGTCTTCTTCCGCGTGCACCTCGATGAGCGTGTGGGCTGGCCCGCCGATGTGGAACGTCGTGAGCGGTGCGAGCGGATGTGACGCAAGGATCTTCATCCGCCGCTTACTTCCCCGCTTCTATCTGCTTGATCGCGGCATCGCCCGATGCGGCGGCGTCCGGGTAGAGCACGACCGCGTGCCTGACGGTCGCGATGGCGTCCGTATTGTCGCCGGCTGCGTAGTACGCCGCGGCGAGCCCGAACCAGGTCTGGACGCTCGCACCGGGGGCGTTCGCGCGGATCTTCCAGATGCCTATCAGACGCGGCCAGTCCTTGGTGCGATAATACGCGACCGCGAGGATGTTGGTATCGACTGTCGTCGTCGCGTAGGCCTTCATGAGGAGCGCGTCTGCGGTCGCCATATCGCCTACCGCCACATCTCCGGCAGCAGCATACGCGGAGAGGTCGGGGAACTGCGGGCCGAGCGCGTAGGCAGTATTGAAATCCGTCTGTGCAGCCTTCACGTCGCCCTGGTCCCAATTGACCGCACCCAGGTCGATCCATATCGCTTCCTTCTTCGGCGAGAGCGAGGACGCTATCTCGATCTCCTTGAGCGCATCCGCGCCGTCATTCGCCGCGCGATACGCATAGGAGAGCTCGAGGTGCTCGCGGGCGTCGAGCGGGTAGGCGGCGACCTGCTTCTGCATCTCAGAAACGGCGAGCGCGACGGCGCGCTGTTTCTCTTCCGTCGTCGCCGACGAATCCTGTGCGGTCGACACCGCGAACGTGACGATCTGCTCGCGGATCTCCTGTGCGGCGAAGGCCGGGTGCGCCGCGAGGTCTTCGAATGCGGCGATGTTCGCACTGACGCCGGCAGGCGACGGCGAGAGCGCTGTGATGAGATTCGTCGCCGCCTGCATGCCCGGCACGTTCACCGTCCATATGAGGACGAGCGCGGCCGCCGCCGCTATCGGGAGCGCATACGTCATGCCTTCGCCGTCAGAGAGCGCGGGAGCCTCCTCGAGCTTCTGCCACGGCCGCGCGACCTGTGAATCGATAAGCGCGAGGATGGCGAAGAAATAGATATAGGAATAGAGATTGTCGAACACGAAGAGATTGTGGATGGCGTACCCCACGAGCGCCGCGGTCAGCGCGATGCGCTCCGCGCGCGAGAGCTCCGAGCGCCGCCACAGGAGAGCGAGCGCGGTACCGAAGAGCGAGAGGTAGAGCAGGAATGCCGGCACGCCGCCGGCGGTCAGCCAATCGATGAAGGCATCGTGCGCGCGGTCGAACCACGGCTCTTGCTGGTAGAGCGACGGGTCATAGAACTTATTGAAAACGTAATTGAAGCCCTCCTGCCCCCACCCGACGACCGGGCGCTCCGCGACGCCCTCGAGCGCCATGTGCCAGATGGTGAAGCGCACCTGACCGTCGGCGACCGATATGGTAGCGATGCGGCTGAGGACATCGCTCTTCTGCACGAACGACGAGTTGCGCGCGAGATAGAAACTGCCGGCCGCGACGACAATCAGCGCGAGCGCGAGTGCCGCGCCGCGGCGAGCGCGCTTCCCTGCCGTGAGCGCGGTCAGGAGCGCAGCGAGCGAGAGGCCGATCACGAGCCCGAGCTCAGTGCCGCGCGTCTCCGTGAAGAAGATGAGCACCGCCTCGAGCGCGGCGAGCGCGATCAGGGACCACTTGAGCCACGCGCGGCGCTCGGTGAGCGCGAGCCATGCCGCGATACAGACATTGAAGAGGAAGTAGATCGCGAGATAGGCGGAGTTGCCGAAGGTCGCATCGATGCGCGAGGAGCCCTGGTGTATCGCGAGCGTGCCCGCGAGCTGCAGGAGCGCATATCCGGACACGATGACCGATACCCCGAGCGACGCGAGGAACCACGCCCGCCACTTCATCTGCGCACGGAGCACCGCGCTCGCGGCGAAGAAGAAGCCGAGCAGGTGGATGAGGAGCACCCAGCCCTCCATGCGCTCGAAGTTGCTCCAGAACGCTTTCGCGACGTTCACCGCGAAGAGGTCCGCCACGAACATCCATGCGACGAAAGCGATGACCGCCATGCCGACCCACGAGAGACGCGGGCGGTATTCCTTATCGAGGAAGGCGAGCACCACCCAGGCGGAGACGAGTATCTCGATGAGGATGCGGAAGTAGAACGCCTTGCCCGTGATGAAGGGGAAGAAGTAGCTGTTCGCGACTAGGAGCGGCGTGAGCGGGATGAGGAAGAGCGCGATAAGCGCCGTCCACTTGGCAATCTGCTTCGCTGTGCCGCCGGTCTGCATGATGCCTGGAACTATACCACAGCCCGGAAACGCACAACGGCCGCGCTTCGCGCGGCGTT